>CAXNKO010000055.1:0-8798 GCA_964202685.1 Caulobacterales bacterium | reverse complement strand
ACGCCGCCCTGGCCGCCCTGAAGCGCCCGCGCAAGCACTACCAGTGGTACTATTCGACCCGCCAGGCCGACGCCGACATGCTGCGCTGTCCGCAGGGTCTGCCCGCCTTCCTGCGCGCCTATTACCACCAGAAGAGCGCCGACTGGGCCGCAAACCGGCCCCTGCCGCTGGCGGGCTGGACCGCCGAAGAGCTGGCCAGACTGCCCAGCTACTACGTCATGGACCTGCATCGAGACATGGCCGAGACGGTGGCGGCGGGGCCCCAGGGCGGCCCGGCCCCCTGGCTCACCGACGCCGAACTGGCGGTCTATGCCGGCGAATACGCCCGCACCGGTTTCCAGGGCGGGCTGCAATGGTACCGCTGCGCCACCGAGCGGGTGCTGATGGCCGAGCAGGAGATCTGGTCCGGCCGCCCCATCCAGGTTCCGGCGACCTTCATCGCCGGCGCCGCCGACTGGTGCGTGCAGCAGTCGCCGGGCGCGCTGGAACGCATGCGCACCCGCGCGCTCGCCCGCCTCGACGGCGTCCATATCCTCGCGGGCGCCGGCCACTGGGTGCAGCAGGAACAGGCCGGGGCGGTCAACCGGCTGCTGGTGGATTTCCTGGGGCGGTGATGACGCGGGCGCGGCCTCAGCCGTTCCGCCGCCGCAGCTCCGCCTCCAGGGCGGCATAGTCGGGGAAGCCGAGTTTCGGCGTGATCGCCCGGGTCCAGCGGGTGTCCAGTCGCGCGATGGTTTCGGCGTCGAGCTCGTCGCGGTACGAGCCCACCTTGCCCAGGCGCACCTTGCTGACCTCGCTGCCCGGCGGAAGGTTGCACAGCCGCTCGGAGGCCTCGCGCATCGCCGTGTCGCTAAAGCGATCCTTATGGGCCTGCATGTAGGCGATCGAGGATCGCTCCAGGGTCAGCGCCAGCAGGTCGTCGTCCAGGGGGATGCCGCAGAAGGCGGCCAGCTTGCGGATATGCAGGGCCGGCGCGGCGCTCATGTGTTCATAGGACAGCAGCAACACCTTGGGGTTTTCCCGCTGTTCCCACCAGCTGATCAGGTGGTTCCAATAGTCGCCTCTATGACTGGTCAGCACCGTGCGCGCGAACTGGTTCACTGTGGTCGCGCCGGGTTCGAGGTACCAGCCCTCCATGAACCGGAACATCGACACCAGCGCATCCCTGGGGTCGCGTATCGACACCACGAAGCGTACGCCGCTGCGGGCTGGGTGATAGTTCATGTGGCTCTTGAAACCGCGCGGATTGGCGCGCTGCTCGGCGTTGATGTCCACCCCCAGCGCCAGGGAGGTCTCGATCCACGGAACCACCTGCGAGATGTCCCCGAAGTCCATGTCGCCACGGGTGCGCAGGGTGTGGAAGGCCTGCTGCAGCCAGGTGGTGCCGCATTTGGGGTACGGCGAGAACACCACGTCGCTCGAGCGCGGCCGGAACGACTTGACAGCCGCGTCCATCTGCTCGGGTCGGACCACCATCCTGCGCAGGTCGTTCATTTCCTCGATGCTGCGCGCGCGGCGTGGCGCCTGGTCGGTCATGTGAGGTTCCCCTGGCCGGTCGGCGGCGATACTAGCGAACAGCCGGGCGCGTTTGAACAGGGTCTGAACCTGTGTTCCGCCGCCGCAGCTCCGCCTCCAGGGCGGCGTAGTCGGCGAACCCGAACCGCGGCGTGATCAGCTCGGTCCACTTGGTGTTCAGCTTCGCGGCCATCTCGGCGTCCAGCTCGTCGCGATGGGAACCGACCTTGCCCCGGCGCACCTTGGAGGAGTCGCTGCCCGGCGGCAGGCTGGAAAGCCGCTCCGAGGCCTGGCGCATCATGGCGTCGTCGAAACGGTCCTTGTGGGCCAGCATATAGGCCAGGGCGCTGCGCTCCAGGGTCAGCGCCAGCAGGTCTTCGTCCAGGGGTATGCCGCAGAAGGCGGCCAGCTTGCGGATATGCAGCTCCGGCGCGGCGCTCATGTGCTCATAGGACAGCAGCAGCACGTCGGGATTGTCGCGCTCGGCCCACCAGCTGGCCAGGTGGCTCCAGTAATCGCCGGGGCGACCGCTGAGCATCCCCTGGGCGAACTCGGCCACCGTCACCGCGCCGGGTTCCAGGTACCAGCCTTCCATGAACCGGTGCATGGACACCAGCACGTCCCGGGGGTCGCGCAGGGAGACCACGTAGCGGGCGCCCTTGGGGATCACGTCATAGCCCATGTGGCTCTTGAAACCGCGCGGCGCGGCGCGCTGCTCGGCGTTGATGTCGAGGCCCAGGGCCGCCGAGGTCTCGATCCACGGCACCACCCGGGAAATATCGTCGAAGTCCATGTCGCCGCGGGTGCGCAGGGTGTGGAAGGTCTGCTGCAGCCAGGTGGTGCCGCTCTTGCCGGACGGCGAGATGATCACGTCGGTCGGCCGCGGCCGGTAGGCCTTGATCCCCGCGCTGATCTGCTCGGGCCGGAACATCCTGCCTTGCAGCTGCTGCATCTCGGCGATGCTGCGCGCACGGCGCGGTGTTTCGTCGGTCATAGAATCCCCCGGGGTGTTTGGAACGCTACGCTAGAGGACCCGACCGAGGATTCCAGGCGCGCGCGCTAAGTCGTCAGCCCTTCTTGCCCGGCGTGGGCGGCGTCAGGAACGAGCGCGTCGGCGCGGCCGGCTTGGCGCTCGCCTGCTTGGGTTTGCGCACTTCCTTGTTGGACTTCTTCTGACCCTTGGCCATGGCGTATTCCTTCGTCAGGTCGGCGTCCGGACACCGACGCAGGCCCTTCACATAGGCCTGTGGCGGCGGATTAGCCAGGGCGGGCCGGCGCGGCCCAGGCGACGGGAAGCCGCAGAAAGACGCCGCCTTGCGCGGATGGCGGCGGGAGTGCGCCGGCGCGGATGTTCACCTGCAGGGCGGGCAGGATCAGCGCCGGCGCGGCCAGGGTCGCGTCGCGGGCGCGGCGCATGGCGGTGAACGCCGCCTCATCGACTCCGTCGTGCGCCTGGACGTTGTGCGCCCGCTGCTCGGCCACCGTGGTTTCCCAGCGATGGCTGGCGCGGCCGCTGGGCAGATAGTCGTGACCGACGAACATCCGGGTTTCAGGCGGCAGGGCGAGAATCCTGCGGATGGACCGGTAGAGGACCGCTGCGTCCCCGCCGGGAAAGTCGGCCCGCGCGGTCCCGTAGTCCGGCATGAACAGGGTGTCGCCCACGAACGCCGCATCGCCGATGAGGTAGGTCACGCATGCGGCGGTATGGCCCGGCGTGTGCAAGACACGGATAGTCAGGTCGCCGAGGGCAAGTCGGTCCCCGTCGGCGACCAGCCGGTCGAAGGCGCCGCCATCAGGCGTCACATCGAAGGCTTCGAACTTGGCGATGAAGGTCTTCTGGACCTCGCCGATATGCGCCCCGATCACCACCGCGGCGCCGGTGCGGCTGCGAATGATGTCGGCGGCCGAGAGGTGGTCGGCGTGGGCGTGGGTCTCCAGCACATAGGCGAGGGTCAGGCCCTGCTCGCGCACGGCGTCCAGCAACCGATCGGCGGACGCGGTGGAAAGGGTCGCCGACCGGGGTTCGAAATCAAGCACCGGGTCGATGATCGCCGCGGTCCGGGTGGCCGGGTCCGAAACCAGATAGCTGGCGGTGGAGGTGGCCGGATCGAAAAAGGTCTGGACGTCGGGCTGCATGGGCGGAATTCCTCTGCGACCGCTGGCATATATGAAGTCTTGCTAATTTAGCAATAGATAATATATGTGCGTCATGTTGGATTTGGCGACCTTCGATCTGGCGCGCTTCGAGGCCAGCGCCGCCCTGGCGGCCAGGCTGCTGCGGGCGCTCGCCAATGAGCGGCGTCTGATGATCCTGTGTCAGCTCGGCGACGGCGAGCGCTCGGTGGGGGAATTGCTGCCCCTTGCGGGCCTGTCTCAGTCGGCGCTGTCGCAGCAT
Source organism: Caulobacterales bacterium (assembly GCA_964202685.1). Taxonomy (GTDB): domain Bacteria; phylum Pseudomonadota; class Alphaproteobacteria; order Caulobacterales; family Caulobacteraceae; genus Phenylobacterium. Next base: position 4,888 of record CAXNKO010000055.1, on the reverse strand, counting down.
CTGAAGGTGCTGCGCGACGAGGGCGTGGTGACGACCCGCCGCCAGGCCCAGACCGTCTGGTACCGCATCGCCGATCCGGCCGCCGCCCGGGTGATCGTCACCCTGGCGGAAATCTATTGCCCCATCGACCCGAGGTGAAAATGACCAGTACGCTGACGCCCCTCAAGCCCCAGGCGGTGGCCGAACGGCTCCGCGCCGGCCGCGCCGTCCTGGTGGACATCCGCGCGCCGGACGAATTCGCCCGCCGGCATGTGGCGGGGGCGCTTTCGCATCCGCTCGCCGCGACGGAACGCGCTCATCTGAAGCTGGAGCCCGCCAAGGATGTCATCTTCACCTGCCGCACCGGCATGCGCACGGCCGCCAGTTGCGACCGCCTGGCCGCCCAGATCGACGGCGAGGCCTTCGTGCTGGAGGGCGGCGTCGACGCCTGGGCCGCCGCCGGCCTGCCCCTCGCCGAGGACCGCAAGGCGCCGCTGGAACTCCAGCGCCAGGTGCAGATCGCCGCCGGCGGCCTGGTGATGCTGGGGGTCGCATTGGGCGTCCTGGCGCATCCGGCCTGGCTGGGCGTCGCGGCCTTCGTCGGCGCGGGCCTGACCTTCGCCGGCGCCACCGGAACCTGCGGCATGGCGCGCATCCTGGCCGCCGCCCCCTGGAACCGACGGATCTGACGCCATGGAGCCCTGGGCCTACGCGGTCGCCGTCCTGAGCGGGTTGCTGGTGGGAGGGCTGCTGTCGGTGTTCGGCGGCGGCGGGTCGGTGCTGGCGACGCCGCTGCTGATCTACGCCGTGGGCGTGCGCGACCCGCATGTGGCCATCGGCACATCCGCCGCGGCGGTGGCGGTCAGCGCCGTCATCGGCCTGACGGCTCAGGCCCGCGCCGGGCGGGTGAAGTGGCCCTGCGCCGTGGTTTTCGCCGCCGCGGGCCTGGTGGGGTCGGTGACCGGCGCGCAGGTCGCCAAGCAGATGGACGGCGGCGTCCTGCTGGCCTGGTTCGCGCTGGCCATGGCGCTGGTGGGCGCCGCCATGCTGCTTCCGCAGCGCCGGCCGGGGGATCCCGGCGTGCATCTGACCCCCGCGTTCGTGCTGAAGCTCGCGCCGCTGGGCCTTGGCACGGGCCTCGCCGCCGGATTCTTCGGCATTGGCGGCGGCTTCCTGATCGTCCCCGGGCTGATGGCCGCCACCGGGATGACGCTCAGCAACGCGGCGGCCTCCTCGCTGCTCTCGGTGGCGCTGTTCGGCGCCGCCACCAGCGCCAGCTATGCGGCGTCGGGGCTTGTGGACTGGGGGCTGTTCGCGGCGCTGGTGGCCGGCGGCGCAATGGGCGTTCTGGCCGGCGGACCGCTTGCCCGGCGCCTGGAGGGCCATGCGGACCTCGCGCGCCGCGTCTTCGCGGTCATGGTCATGGCCGCGGCGGCCTATGTGGCGTTCAGAGCGCTCGGCTGACGTTTCAGATCAGCTGCCCGTGGCAGTGCTTGAACTTCCTGCCGGAGGCGCAGGGGCAGGGCGCATTGCGGCCGGTGTGCTCCCAGCCGTCCGGTAGCGCCGACACCGGCAGGCCCTGGCGCTGCTCGGCCGAAAGCCCGTCGGGCAGCACCCCCATCACCACGGCGTTCTCGCCGGTGAGCGGGTCCAGGTGCACCTCGGTGTAGTTGCCCAGCGGCGAGGCCACGGGCTCAGGGTCGGCGAACTGGAACTGCACGGTCATCAGCCAGCGGGTGACGTTCTGGCGCACGTCGATCAGCAGCTTCTCGAACAGCGAGAAGGCCTCGGTCTTGTATTCGTTGAGCGGGTCGCGCTGGCCATAGCCGCGCAGGCCGATGACGTTGCGCAGGTGGTCCAGGTGCATCAGGTGCTCGCGCCACTGCAGATCGACGGTCTGCAGCAGGAAGCTCTTTTCGATGGTGCGCATGTGTTCGGGGCCCACCACCTGGGCGCGCTCCTCGGCGTGGGCCTTGGCGGCGTCCATCAGCCGTTCCTGGATCTCCTCGTTGGCGATCCCCTCCTCGGCGGCCCAGTCGCGGATCGGCAGCTCCAGGCCCAGGTACTCGCGCACATGGTTGTCCAGGCCCTCCACGTCCCACTGCTCGGCATAGGCCTTGGGCGGCAGATGGCGGGCGACGAAATCCTCGATGGTCTCGGTGCGCATCTCCTCGATGGCCTCGGAGAGGTCGGCGGCCTCCATGAACTCCTGGCGCTGCTCGAACACCGCCTTGCGCTGGTCGTTGACCACGTCGTCGTACTTGAGCAGGTTCTTGCGGATCTCGTAGTTGCGCTGTTCGACCCGCTTCTGCGCCTTCTCGATGGCGGCGTTCAGCCAGCGGTGGGTGATCGCCTCGCCTTCCTCGACCCCGAAGGTGCGCATGATCGCGTCCAGCCGGTCGCCGGCGAAGATGCGCAGCAGGTCGTCCTCGCAGGACAGGTAGAATTTGGAATGGCCGGGATCGCCCTGGCGGCCGGTGCGGCCGCGCAGCTGGTTGTCGATCCGCCGGCTTTCGTGGCGCTCGGTGCCCAGCACGAACAGGCCACCGGCGGCCAGCGCCTGGGCCTTCAGGTCGGCGATCTCGGCGGCGATCTCGCCGTGGCGTCGGACCGCCATCTCCGGGGTCACCTCCACGCCGAGGCCGCGCTGGTCGTCGCGCCACTTCAGCACCTTCATGTCGACGTTGCCGCCCAGCTGGATGTCGGTGCCGCGGCCGGCCATGTTGGTGGCGATGGTCACCGCGCCGGGCACGCCGGCGTCGGCGACGATCATCGCCTCCTGCTCGTGGTAGCGGGCGTTGAGCACATTGTGCGGAATGCCGGTGCGGGTCTTGCCCTCATGTTCGAACGTATGGGCGTGCAGCAGGGTCGAGAGCTGCTCGGACTTCTCGATGGACACCGTGCCCACCAGGATCGGCTGGCCGCGGGCGTAGCAGTCCTCGATCTGGGTGAGGATCGCCTGGTTCTTCTCGGCGGCGGTGCGATAGACCTCGTCGTCGTCGTCGATCCGCGTCACCGGCCGGTTGGTGGGGATCTCGGCCACGTCCATCTTGTAGATGTCGAGAAATTCCTGCGCCTCGGTGGCGGCGGTGCCGGTCATCCCCGACAGCTTTCCATAGAGCCGGAAGTAGTTCTGGATGGTCACCGAGGCCAGGGTCTGGTTCTCGGGCTGGACGACCACGCCCTCCTTGGCCTCGATGGCCTGGTGCAGCCCCTCCGACAGCCGCCGGCCCTGCATCATGCGGCCGGTGAACTCGTCGATCAGCATCACCTCGCCGGCGCGGACGATGTAGTCGCGGTCGCGCAGATAGAGGATGTTGGCCCGCAGCGCCTGGTTGATGTGGTGCACCACCGAGACATTGCCGGCGTCATAGAGGCCGGTGGTCTCCTCGGCCAGGTGGCCGTCCCGCTGCAGGATCTCCTCGATGACGTCGGCGCCGTGCTCGGTGATCATCACCTGGCGCTGCTTCTCGTCATGCTCGTAGGAGGCGGGGTCCTGGATCAGGTCGCGCACCAGCACGTCGATGGTCCGGTAGAACTCGCTGCGGTCCTCGGTGGGGCCGGAGATGATCAACGGCGTGCGGGCCTCGTCGATCAGGATGGAGTCCACCTCGTCGACGATCGCGAAATTGTGGCCGCGCTGCACCATCTCCTCGAGGTCGTAGACCAGGTTGTCGCGCAGATAGTCGAAGCCGAACTCGTTGTTGGTGCCATAGGTGACGTCGGCGCCGTAGGCGGCCTTGCGCTGGTTCTGCGACAGGCCGTGAACGATGACCCCCACCGACAGGCCCAGGAACCGGTAGATCTGGCCCATCCACTCGGCGTCGCGCTGGGCCAGATAGTCGTTGACGGTGATCAGGTGGACGCCCTTCTGGGCCAGGGCGTTGAGGTAGACCGGCGCGGTTGCCACCAGGGTCTTGCCCTCGCCGGTGCGCATCTCGGCGATGCCGCCCTGGTGCAGGATCATGCCGCCGACCAGCTGCACGTCGTAGTGCCGCTGGGCCAGGGTGCGCTGGGAGGCCTCGCGCACCACGGCGAAGGCCTCCTCCAGCAACTCGTCTAGGGTCGCGCCCTGGGCCAGCCGGTCGCGGAATTCGGCTGTCTTGCCCGCCAGGGCCTCGTCGGAGAGCCCCTGCATCTGCGGCTCAAGCGCGGTGATCCTGGTGGCGCGGGCCATCAGGGTCTTGACCTTGCGGTCGTTCGAAGAGCCGAAGAGGCGTTGGAACATCATCAGGTGGGGCGTCCGGAAAAGCCGCGAAGAGACGCCGGCGGGCGCCGCGCGCGGGGCGCAAGTCTGCCCACCGCCCGCCCGGAATCCCGCGTGTTTAGCGCGCCGGAGACTTAGTGAGCCCCCCCCGCGGTGTCAACGCGGAGGGCGGCCTCGCTCAATAGACTTCCAGCAGCCCCGCGCCGCCCATGCCGCCGCCGATGCACATGGTGACCACCGCGTATTTGGAGCCGCGGCGCTGACCTTCCTGCAGCACGTGGCCGACCATGCGCGAGCCGCTCATGCCGAAGGGGTGGCCGATGGAGATGGCGCCGCCGTTGACGTTGAACCTGGCCGGATCGATGCCCAGCCGGTCGCGGCAGTACAGCGCCTGGGAGGCAAAGGCCTCGTTGAGCTCCCATAGGTCGATGTCGCTGACCTTCAGGCCGTGGCGTTCCAGCAGCCGCGGCACCGCGAACACCGGGCCGATGCCCATCTCGTCCGGCTCGCAGCCGGCCACCACCCAGCCGCGGAAGGCGCCCAGGGGTTTCAGGTTGCGGCGGGCGGCCTCCTTGGCCTCCATCATCACCACCGCGCCGGCGCCGTCGGAGAGCTGCGAGGCGTTGCCGGCGGAGATGAAATTGCCCTCGCCGCGCACCGGCGGCAGTTTCAGCAGGCCTTCCAGGGTGGTGTCGGGGCGGT
>CAXNKO010000054.1:0-8846 GCA_964202685.1 Caulobacterales bacterium | reverse complement strand
GGGCCTGGCCCGCGACGGCCAGCTGATGGCCTACCACCACGACGGCTTCTGGGCGGCGATGGACACCCTGCGCGACAAGAACCATCTGGAGACCCTGTGGGCCTCGGACGAGGCGCCCTGGCGCCTCTGGCCGTGAGGCGGCCCGATCCCCGCTTCTGGGCCGGCAAGCGGGTGCTGCTCACCGGCCATACGGGGTTCAAGGGGGCCTGGGCGGCGATCTGGCTGCAGCGGCTGGGGGCGCGGGTCACCGGGCTGGCCCTGGCGCCGGAGATGGTCGCGTGCCTCTACGGCCTGGCCGGTGTCGGCGGTCTCTGTGATTCGCACCTGATCGACCTTCGCGACCCGGCGGCGGTGAGCGGTCTCCTGGAAGCCCAGAGCTTCGACATCGTCCTGCATCTAGCCGCCCAGCCCATCGTTCGCGCGGCCATCGAGGCGCCGGTGGACACCTTCGCCACCAATGTGATGGGCACGGCGCACCTGTTGCAGGCCCTGCGGTCGCGGACCGGCCTGAAGGCGGTGCTGGCGGTGACCTCCGACAAGGTCTACGCCAACGCCGAGAACGGCCAGGCCTTCGCCGAGGCCGCCGCCCTGGGGGGCAAGGATCCCTATTCCGCCTCCAAGGCCGCCGCCGAGATGGTGGTGGCCAGCTTCGCCCGCAGCTATTTCGATCGGGCAGGCGTGGCCCTGGCCACCGCCCGGGGCGGCAATGTGATTGGCGGCGGCGACGTCGCCCGCGACCGGCTGGTGTCCGACATTGTCCGCGCCGCGGCGGCCGGTGAGGCGGTGGTGCTGCGCCACCCCGAGGCGACCCGGCCCTGGCAGCATGTGCTGGACTGCGTCGCCGGCTATCTGGTCTATGCCGAGGCCCTGGCCATCGATCCCGCCACCCCCAGGGCGCTCAACTTCGGACCGAAGCCGGGTGGCGCCCAGGTGACGGTGGGCGAATTGGCGACGCTGGCCACCCAGGCGCTGGGCGCCCGGCCCTGGCGGCATGAACCCGATCCCGGCTCCATCGAGGCCCAGGCCCTGGCCATCGACGCCGGCCTCGCCCGGCTCAGCCTCGGGTTCGAGAGCCGGCTCGACGCCCCGGCCGCGGTGGCCCTGACCATGGATTGGCATCGGCGCCAGGCGGCCGGCGAGGATGCGCTGGCCCTATGCCACGAGCAGATCGAGGGCTACGAGACCCGCCCATGAGCCCCGCGCCCCCGTGCCGATTCTGCCGCACGCCGCTGGTCCACACCGTCGTGGACCTGGGCGCGCAACCGCTGTCCAACGCCTATCTGACCCGCGCGCAGCTGGCGGCGGGGACCGAGCGCGCCTATCCGCTGCACGCCCGGGTCTGCCATGCCTGTTTCCTGGTGCAGGTCGACGATCCGGTGGCCGCCGACGCCATCTTCGACGCCGACTACGCCTACTTCTCCTCCTATTCCCCCAGCTGGGTGGCGCATGCGAAGCGCTACGCCGAGGCGATGAGCACGCGCTTGGGCCTCACGCCGCAATCCCTGGTCATGGAGATCGCCAGCAACGACGGCTATCTGCTGCAGCACTTCGTGGCGGCCGGGATCCCGGTGCTGGGGATCGAGCCCGCCGCCAACACCGCCGAGGCCGCACGCGCCCGGGGGGTGACCACGGAGGTGATGTTCTTCAACGCCGCCAGCGCCAGGGCGCTGGCCGGGCGCGGGGTCGAAGCCGACCTGATCGCCGCCAACAATGTGCTGGCCCATGTGCCGGACATCGGCGACTTCGTCGCCGGCTTCCGCCAGGTGCTGCGGCCGCAGGGGGTGGTCACCTTTGAATTCCCCCACCTGCTGAAACTGATCGAGCTGGTGCAGTTCGACACCATCTACCACGAGCACTATTCCTACCTTTCGCTGCTGGCCGTGGAGCGGGTGCTGGCGGCCCAGGGCCTGAGGGCCTTCGACGTGGAGCGCCTGCCCACCCACGGCGGCTCGCTGCGGCTGTTCTGCGCCCACCTGGGCGCCGGGCATGAGGAAACCCAGAGCCTGCGCGACCTGCGCGCCGAGGAGGCCGCCGCCGGCCTGGGCCGGATCGAGGGCTACCAGGGTTTCGCCGAACGGGCGGCGAAGCTGCGCGATGGGTTCCTGGCCTATCTGCGCCAGGCCAAGGCCGCCGGCCGCAAGGTGGCGGCCTATGGGGCGGCGGCCAAGGGCAACACCTTCCTCAACTATGCGGGCGTCACGGCCGACGACATCGTCTGCGTGTTCGACGCCAACCCGGTGAAGCAGGGCCGCTTCCTGCCCGGCAGCCATCTGCCGATCCTGAGCCCGGACCAGGTGGCCGAGGTCAGGCCGGACGATCTGCTGATCCTGCCCTGGAACCTCAAGGACGAGATCATCGGCCAGATGGGGATGATCCGGGCGTGGGGCGGCCGCTTCGTCACCGCCTCGCCCGATGTGACGGTGATCGCCTGATGCGGTTCGCGCCCACCGACATCGCCGGCGTGGTGGTGGTGGAGCTGGACCCCGCCACCGATGCGCGGGGGTTCTTCGCCCGCGCCCACTGCCCGGAGGAATTCGCCGCCGCCGGCTTTCCCTTTACGCCGGTGCAGACCAGCCTGTCGCGCAACCATCGCGCCGGGACCTTGCGCGGCCTGCACTACCAGCCGCCCCCCTGGGCGGAAGCCAAGCTGGTGCGGGCGGTGCGCGGCCGGGCCTTCGACGTGGCGGTGGACCTTCGCACCGAGAGTCCGACCCATCGCCGCTGGACGGCTGCGGAGCTGTCGGCCGAGACCGGCCGGGCGCTGCTGATCCCCGCCGGCGTGGCGCACGGGTTCCTGACCCTGGAGGACGACACCGACATCCTCTACCAGATCGACCGCGCCTTCGCCCCCGGCCACGAACGCGGCCTCCGCTGGAACGATCCGGCGTTCAGCGTCGACTGGCCGCGTCCGCCCACGGTGATCTCGGACCGGGACGCCGCCTACCCCGATTACGAAAGCTGAGATCGCCGCTCCGATCTGTTAGACCTCCCGCGCCGCCCGACCGCTGACAATAGGCTCCCCGTATGTCCGACGACAAAGCCCAGACCGCGCTGCGCCGCATCGCCGGCAATCCCCAGTGGCGCGACGCGCTTGTCCGGCGGATCCTCGACCTGGAGCCGGAGCTGGCGACGCCGGGTCTCGACGTGCGCGAGGAGATCACCGGGCCGATCGTCGACGCCCTGTACGACGACGACCAGGTGGTGGCGAAAAGCCTGTCCACCGGCGTGACCTTCGAGTTCCTCTACCGCTCGAAGATCGCCCGCGACTTCGTGATGTCCGAGCCCGCGGCGCCCGACCACGCCTGGGAGCCGCAGACCAGCCGCATCCTGGTGAACCTGGCCGCCCGCGCCAGGCAGGTGGTGGTGGGCGGCGCCTATTTCGGCGACCATGCGGTGCTGATCGCCAAGGCGATCGCCGCCCGCGGCGGGGTGGTGCACGCCTTCGAACCCAACGATGAACAGCGGGCCATGCTGGCGCGCAACGCGGCCCTGAACGGACTGACGAACATCGTGCCGCGCCCCGAGGGGCTGTGGGACGACTCCAGTTCAAACCTCAAGCTGGTGGGCTACGACTCCTTCGCCAGCGCCGAGGTCGCCGAGGACGGCGACGGCTTCCGCACCGTCACCATCGCCGACTACCTGGCCGCCGCCGGCGTCGCCGCCCTGGACCTGATCGTGCTGGACATCGAGGGCGCCGAACTGGCGGCGCTGCAGGGCGCGGCGGCCTTCCTGGCCCAGCCTAAGGGCCAGGCGCCCGACATCCTGTTCGAGGTGCACCGGTCCTATGTGGACTGGACCAACGGGCTGGGCGAGACGCCCATCGCCCGGTTCCTCACCGGCCATGGCTACACCCTGTTCGCCCTGCGCGACTTCAATTCCAACTATGACCTCGCCGGCCGCCCGGTGGAGCTGATCCCTCTGGACGCCGTCTATCTGCAGGGCCCGCCCCATGGCTTCAACATGGTGGCGGTGAAGGATCCGTCGGTGTTTGACGGCCCCGGCTACCGCATCGTCCGCGATGTGAGCCCCAAGTACCTGCGCCACAAGGATCCGGCGCTGCACCATCCCATAGGCGGTCTCTAGGCGGTGGCGCGGCTGGCGACCATCACCGGCGCCGCGGGGTTCGTCGGCGCGCGGCTGGCCGGGCGGCTGAGGGCCGAGGGCTGGGCGGTGTTCGCGCCCGCCAAGGGCGACCCGGCGCTGTTCCAACGCGACCTGGGGACCGTGTTCCACTGCGCCGGCCTCACCGCCGACTATGACCGCCGGCCGTTCGACACGGTGGAAGCCCACGCCAGTCTGGCGGCCGATATCCTGCGCGCCGACCGGTTCGAACGCTTCGTCTACTGCTCCTCCACCCGGCTCTATGACGGCCTGCCGGACGCCGAGGTCGATGAAACCTGGCCCCTGGTGTTCGACCCCGCCGACCCGCGCCGGGTCTACGACCTCTCCAAGGCCCTGGGGGAGAACCTCACCATCACCCGCACCGGCGGCCGCGGCGCCGTGGCGCGGCTGTCGAATGTGTTCGACGCGGCGGACGGCGCGCCGGGTTTCCTGTCCGAGTGGCTGATCCAGGCGCGGTCTACCCGCGACATCGCCCTGCAATCCAGCCCCCATGTCGCCCGCGACTACATCCATCTCGACGACGTCGTGGACGCCCTGATCGCTATCGCCCGGGGAACCGAACCGATCGTCAACGTCGCCGCCGGGGCGCTGACCACCAACGCCGAGATCGCCCAGGTGTTCGCCGAGCTGGGCTGGCGGGTGGTTTTCGCCAGTGACGCCCGCCCGCCCGCGCCGCCCAACGCCAGGGCCGAGCGGCTGGCCGGGCTGGGCGTGGTCGCGCGGCCCGTCCGCGACGTGGTGCGCGGCTATCTCAGGGAGCTCGCCCCATGAAGCTCATCGACCACACCGCCGACAGCCTGGCGGCCTATGTCACCGCCCAGTGCGCCGCCATCGTGCCCGACGGCCGCGAGGCGGACTTCCGCAAGGCGGTGGACGCCCACCTGGCCGAGGCCCTGCAGCGGCTGCACCGCTGCATCAACGCCTGCGCCCCGTGGCGGCCGGACCAGTTCAATGTGCTGCAGTCCTCCCAGCACTGCATCTTTCTCTACTATCTCGCCAACACCATGTACCGCCGCTCCGGCGAAACCGCGGCGGCGACGCGGCTGTTCCTGATCAACAAGGCGCTCAACGGCATCGACCTGTTCTACGAGATCGCCATGCCGGAGGTGTTCTACATCGGCCACTCCACCGGCATCGTCCTGGCCAAGGCGACCTATGGCAACTATCTGGTGCTGTATCAGAACATCAATGTCGGCCGGCACATCGCCGACATCCCGGTGATCGGCGACCGGGTGATCCTCTATCCGAAGGCCTCGGTGGTGGGCGCCTCGGTGGTGGGCGCAGGCTCGGTGCTGTCCCAGGGAGTGAGCGTGCTGGGGCAACAGGTGCCGGCAGGCGTGATCGCCTTCGCCGGCGACCGCGGCGGCCTCACCTTCAAGCCGGCCCCGGCCGAGCTGTGGGCGGAATATTTCCGCGAATAGGTCAGCCGCCGACGGCGCCGGCGATCAGGTCGAAATAGTCGCGGGCGAAGGCCTGGCTGTCGCCCAACGGACTGGCGCGCAACCTCGCCCGCAACGTCCGGCGCAGGTCCGCCAGCCGTGGCGCGTCCCGGGCCAGTCTGACCGCCGTCTCCACGTAGTCATCGACGGTCTCCACCGAAAGTTCGCCGAGCCCGGCGTTGGTCAGGATCGAGTGGCTGAGCCGCTGGAACACCGCCTCGCCGCGCAGACTGACCACCGGGACCCCCATCCACAGGCTCTCGCAGGTGGTGGTCCCGCCGGTGAGCGGAAACGTGTCCAACGACACGTCCATGCGCGCGTAGTGGGTCAGATGATCCCGTGTCGTGGGTTCGAATTCGAGCCGTTCAGCGGCGATCCCGGCTTGGGCGAAGATCCGGGTGATGTTGGCGCGCAACGCCGCCGCCGTGGTCTCTGGCCGCAGGATCAGCAAACGGGAGCCCTCGACCTGGGCCATCACCCGGGCCCAGGCCGCCAGTCCCGCGGCGGTGAACTTCATCGGGCTGTTCGCGGTCCCGAAGGTGACGTAGCCGTTGCGCGCCAAAGGCGGCTGCGGCGCCACGGGCGGATCGTCACGAAAGGCGTCGCGGCCCAGCGCGATCCAGCTGTGAGGCATCAGCAACGGCGTCTCGACCAGCAGATCGGGCGCGGTCGGCGCAAGGTGTGGGTCCAGGATCAAGTGGTCGATGGCGCCGAGACCCACGGAATGCGGATACCCGACCCAGCTCGCCTGCACCGGCGCGGGGCGATAGGCCAGCAACTGGACATGGTTCCAGCGCGTGGTGGCGCCCAGGTCAATCAGCATGTCCAGGCTGTCGTCGGCGATCATTCCGGCCGCCTCGTGGTCAGCGATCCCCGGCCATGTGCGAAAGCCGGCGATCTGGCCGGCGATACCGGCCTGCACATCGTCGGCCCTGCGGGGATGGAAGCTGTAGGCGTACAGCTCGAACCGCTGGCGGTCGTAGTGGTCAAACAGCGCCTGGGCGAAGTATCCCGCGGCGTGTCGACGCAGGTCCGAGGACAGGAAGCCGATGCGCAGACGCGCCCGTTTGGCGGGCCGTGGCGGTCGCTCGACCGGATTCTGCGCCGCTCGGCGCTCCACGGCCTGGCCCCAAATTCGGTGCTGTTGCAGAAGCTCCCGGCGCCGTTCAGGCGTGTCGGCGAGGGGTAGCTGTGCAAACAGCGCCGCATGCTGGCCGTTCATCACCCAGTAGCGGCCAAGGCCGGCGAAATCGCCCACGGCTTCCAGGCGATCCACCGCGGCGACCTGGGCCAGCACCAAGCGGGTGACAAAGGCGTGCTCCACCGGCGGCGGCCGCCCGGCTGTAACGCTCTCGACGATCTCGGCCGCGGTCTGCAGCAGATCCGGGCGCTGTGAGCCGGCGGCGCGAAAGCAGACGTCGGCGCGGGTGAAGGCGTAGGCGGCGTTGGTAGGCGCCAGCGCCGTCGCCCGCTCGGCGAAACCGAGCGCCGCGATGACGTCGCTGTCGGACAGGATCTGGGCGAGCTTGTTGCAGGCCCAGGCGGCGTCCGGCTGCTTGGCCAGGACGGCTTCGAGGCGCAGCCGCGCCTCGTCGCGACGCCCGGCGCGGAGCAGAAGTTCCGTCTGACGCTCGATCAGGCGCGGTTCGCCGGGGATGCGGGCGATGGCCTCGGCGATGATCGCCAGGGCCTTGTCGTGGTGCTGGCGTTCACTGGCGAGCATGGCCCGGTCGCGCCAGGCGTCCAGATAGACCGGGTCAAGCTCCAGCGCCTCGGCCAGGGCGGCGTCCGCGCCGTCGAAATCGCCCCGCACCCGCCGGGCGCGCGCCAGCATGTGCCGCAGCTCGGGGTTGGTCGGCTCCAGCGGGATCAGGGTCTTCAGCGCCGCCTCGGCCGCCGCGCCGTCGCCGCGGTCGCTATGCACATTGGCCAGGTTGAACAGGATCGAGGCGTTGTCCGGCGCGATCCTGTGCGCTTGCGCAAACACCTCCACCGCCGCCTCCAGACGCCGCTGACGCCGCAGCGCCACCCCAAGCACCAGCATCAGGTGGTCGCTGTCAGCCATCAGCGCCAGACCGCGCCGGGCGAAGGTCTCGGCCGCCACCGGCCCGGCCTCCGCCAGCAGCGCCGCGGCGACCCGCGCCCAGACCATGTCGGACGGGTGTTCGCCGATCTTCACCGCCTCTTCCAGCAGCGCCGCTTCCGCCGCCTGCATGCGTGACCCGCCCGCCATGTCTAGGCCGACGCCCGCGCGGGATGGTGGCTTTCCACCGTCCGGGCCACCAGGTCGTAGAAGTCCCGGGCGAACTGTTCGTTCTGGCCAAGGGGGCTGGCTTTCAGCCGCTCGCGCAGGGTGCGGCGCAGTTCCAGCCGCTGTTCGCGGTCGCCGGCCAGCGCCAGCGCCGTGGCCACATATTGATCGAGGTCGGTGGTGATGTGGCGTTCAAGGCCGACATTGGTGAGGATCGAGCCGCTCAGGCGTTCGAACAGCGCTTCGCCGCGCAGATTGATCACCGGCACGCCCATCCACAGGGCCTCGCAGGTGGTGGTGCCGCCGGTCAGGGGGAAGGGGTCCAGGGTGATGTCGATCTCGTTGTAGTGGGGCATGTGCCCGCCGCGGATGGCGCGGTAGACGATGCGCTCGGGACCGACGCCCTCCAGGGCGAAATAACGCTCGACGTTGCGCCGGAAGCTGGCCGTGCCGCCCTCCGGCCGCACGAACATGAATCGCGATCCCGGCGTCTCGGCGACCACGCGCGCCCAGGTTCGCAGCACCGATTCCGAATATTTGTGCGGATTGTTGGCGGTCCCATAGGTGATGCAGCCCGCCCGGTCCTGGGGCAGGCCCGCGGTTATCTCATGGGCGTCGGTGAACGCCCGCCGACCCAGGGCCAGCCAGCTGTGCGGCATCAGCATCGGGGTTTCCACCAGCAGGCCCGGATCGGTCGGCACCAGATTGGGATCGAGGATGATGTGGTCGATACGGCTCAGGCCCGCCGAGTGCGGATAGCCCAGCCAGCTTGCCTGCACCCTGGCCGGCCGCCAGGCCATCACCTCGAGTTTGTTCATGTGGGTCGAGCCGCCGAGTTCGATCAGCATGTCCAGGTCGTCGTCGGCGATCTTCTGCGCCGCGTCGTGGGCGGAGATGTCCGGCCACCAGCGATAGGCGTCGGCCTTGGAGGTGAAGAACTTCTGCACCTGATCCTCCACCCCATGGAAATAGGAATAGATGAACACCTCGAAGCGGTCGTGGTCGATCGCCTCGAACAGCGGAAAGGTGAAATA
>CAXNKO010000053.1:0-8849 GCA_964202685.1 Caulobacterales bacterium | reverse complement strand
TTGACACTCTGACGCAATCTTGGTGCAGCCGCGGTCATGTGGTGCCGATTAGTCGCGCCTGAAGCAGGTCGAGCTTTGCGCGGCCGTACATCTGACGCTTGACCAACTTGAGCTTGGTGATCTGGCCTTCGGTCTGGCCGTTGGACCATGACGAGGTGATGGCAGCGCTGACCGCGGCCTTGAGCGCCCCCGACAGCACTGGTGCGTCGAGCCAGCCTTGCCCAAGTCCACATTGACTGACGCGTACGACGCAGCGGTCAATGCTCTCGTCGAAATTCGCAAGGCGTATGGCGTGAGCCAAGTCGAACTTGGGGCGCGATTGGGCTGGCCGCAACAGTTCGTATCGCCGGTCGAACGCAAGGAGCGCCGCCTGGATGTGATCGAGTACTATGCCTTCGTGCGCGCCACCGGCGCGGACCCGGAGGCGGCGCTCATTGAGCTGTTTCGCAAACTTCCCGACCGGGTGGACATCTGACTGTCGCGTGTGCCAGAACGCGCTGCGCGCGGGCGTAGCTCAGGGGTAGAGTGTTTGCTTCCCAAGCAAAATGTCGTGGGTTCGAATCCCATCGCCCGCTCCATGTTTTCAATCAGTTAGCGGGGGTGTGCGGGGGCTCTGCTGGGGCTTTTGGGAGATTTTTGGGAGACTTGTTCGGGGTTTGGGCCTGTATTCGAATCCCATCGCCCACTCCACCCGTTTTGGCCCGCCGCCGCACATGCGCTAATCTCGCCCCAGCAGGAGGAGACGCCCATGGCCCAGGTGATGGTGATCCGCGAGGCCGACAAGGATTGGCGGGAGGTGTCGGCCGACTGGCCGGGGCGCCACAAGCCGGGCGAGCCCAAGGTGATCTACAAGGTGCTGATGGAACGCGGCGAGCCCGGCAAGCCCAACATGCAGCGCACCAGCTATGAGCCGCAACACTTCGAGCCGCCCCACAGCCATGAGGAGGACGAGGTGCTGTATCTGCTGGGCGGCGAGCTGCAGTTCGGCGATCTGACGCTGGGGCTGGGCGACGCCCTGTTCGTGCCGAAGAACACCCGCTACAGCCTGCGCGCCGGGGCGGCGGGCTGCGAGTTCGTGCGGGTGGGCCTGCCGGTGACGCCGTAGGGCCCCACCGGCAGAGCCGCGTGAATCAGACCCGCTCGATGATCGTCGCCGGGGCCATGGCGCCGGCGGCGCACATGGTGACCAGGCCGGTGGTGAGGTCGCGGCGTTCCATCTCGTCGAGCAGGGTGCCGAGGATGATGGCGCCGGTGGCCCCGATGGGGTGACCCAGCGCGCAGGCGCCGCCGTTGACGTTGACCTTGGCCGGATCCACGTCCAGGTCGCGCATGAACTTCAGCGGCACCACGGCGAAGGCCTCGTTGACCTCGAACAGCTCGATGTCCTTGATGCTCATGCCGGCCTTCTTCAGCGCCTTCTTGGTGGCCGGACCCGGGGCGTTGAGGATCAGCTCCGGGCGGTCGCCGGCGTCGGCCAGGGCGCGGATGCGGGCCCGCGGCTTCCAGCCCTGGGCGCGGGCGTATTCCGGCGAGGCCAGCAGCACCGCGCCGGCCCCATCGACCACGCCGGACGAATTGCCGGCATGGTGCATGTGGTTGACCTTGATGCCGGGAAACTTGCCTTCCATCATCTTGCGGAAGGTCAGGCCGTCCTCGGTCAGCGGCATGTCGTACATGGCGATGAAGGCCGGCTTCAGCCCGGCCAGGGACTCCAGCGTGGTGCTGGGGCGGGGATATTCCTCGTGGTCCAGGGCCACCGAGCCGTCATCGTGGTAGACGGTGACCAGGCTCTTGTCGAAGTAGCCGTTGGCGATGGCGTGGGCGGCCCGGCGCTGGCTCTCGTAACCCAGACGGTCCACGTCCTCGCGGGTGAAGCCCTCCAGGGTGGCGATCACGTCGGCGGCGATGCCGACGTTGGGCTGCGGATACATGGCCCGCAGATGCAGGTTGTCGGCGTCCAGAAGCGGCCCGGTGGCGCGCGGCAGGCTGGGGGTGTAGCTCATCATCTCGACGCCGCCGGCGACCACGCAGTCCTGCATGCCCGAGGCGATGCCCATGGCGGCCAGGTTCACCGCAGAGAGGCCCGAGCCGCAGAAGCGGTCGA
Source organism: Caulobacterales bacterium (assembly GCA_964202685.1). GTDB lineage: Bacteria > Pseudomonadota > Alphaproteobacteria > Caulobacterales > Caulobacteraceae > Phenylobacterium. The sequence continues at coordinate 6,745 of CAXNKO010000053.1, read as the reverse complement.
TGGTGAGGCCGGTGGAGGTCTGGTCCCAGCCGGCGTCGAGCTGGGCCATGCGCGCCACGCAGGAGCCCTGCTTGCCCGACTGGGTCGAGCAGCCGGCGATCACGTCATCGACCTCAGCAGTGTTGATGTTGTTGCGCTTTTCCAGCGCCCTGAGGGTGGTGGACAACAGCCGCTGCGGATGGATTTCCGTCAGCGCGCCCTTGCCGGCCTTGCCGATGCCCCGAGGGGTCCGAACGGTGTCGATGATCCAAACTTCCTGCACCTTATCCTCCTTGCGCGGGGCTGTTCCGGGGACGTTTAAGCAGTCTTCAGCCCCGGCGCCAGAAAAAGCCTCAGCGGCGGCGGCGGAGCGCCCCGACAATTCCCGCCGTCTTAACGAAAGGTGAACCCTGACGCCGTAAGTTAGCGGCGATCTTCCACGAGGCGATCATGTCGAGGTTCGAGTACTATCGGGCTCCAGAGCCGCCGCCGCCCCGCCGCCGCGCCCACTCGGCGATCTGGGCGGTCCTGTGCATCACTCTGGAGCTCAGCGTCATTTTCTGGCTCTGGGCGGTGTTGAATCCCTAGACCCTGTCCCGGCTGGCTTGAATCAAGCCCGCCAGGATGAACAGGGTCGCCATTTTAGAGTGAGAGCCCTTGTTGTCCACTCACGATGCGCCATCGTGAGTGGGAAAGGCTCTATGCCGCCGGGACCACCATGCCCAGGTTCCGGCGCGTCAGGCTCATTGAAGCGCCAGGCTTATTGAAGATTGAGGTGGGTGCTGCCGCCGATGTCGGGCGTCTGGCCGGTCGCGTTGGCCTTGGCGATCTCCCAGGCGAATTTCAACGGACCCGCATCGCTGATCCAGACCTGGGCGTCGGCGCAGTCCAGACGCAGAAGCCGAAGATGCCGGTCGCTCTTGCCGTCCGGATACCAGGCGGCGACCACCGCGTTCCAGTATTTCTCGACCCTAGCCTGGTCCAGGTCGGGGCGCAGTTCGCCGCGGATGCAGGCCTGAACGTCCTTCTGCTGATGGATGTACATCGCCTCGGCGCCGTCGCCCAGGTCCTGCACGAGATCGGAATCGTCGCGGGTGAAGAACCAGATTCGCCCGTTCTCGGCGTCGAGAAAGGCGGTCATCGGCTGGAAATGGGAGCCCCCGCCCGTCAGGCCGAGCATGCCGGTGTTGTTGTGTTCGATGCCGTCCCAGAGGCGGCGTTCTGTCTGGCCGCGGTCTTTGAGGTCGGTGGACATGGAGAGCTCCTGAGTTGATGTCCGCCGATAACCCCTCAACCCCGTCGCGGTTCCTGTTCGCCGCTCAGCCCTTCATTCTCCGCTCGATCCGCAGGTCGGGAACCACCCACATCAGGGCGACGCCAATATAGATCGCCATGGCGACGGGCGGAGTCCACGCGGCCAGCACCACGCCGGCGGCGTACAGGGCCAGCGAGAGCTTGCCCTTGACGTCGCGACCCAGCGCCAGCCCCACCGTGGACTGCCGGCCTTCGTTGTGGATGAGCCGCTGCGACAGGATCGAGTAGGCGACACCGCACATGAACAGCACCGCCCCGTAGAGGACTGTGGGCATCGCGGCGAAATGGTTCTCGCCCATCCAGCCGGTGGCGAACGGAATCATCGACAGCCAGAACAGCAGATGCAGGTTGGCCCAAAGAATCGGGCCGTTGACGCCTTTCACCGCCTGCAGCAGGTGGTGATGATTGTTCCAGTAGATGCCGATGTAGATGAAGCTGAGCAGATAGCTCAGGAACACCGGGATCAGGGGGCGCAGACTGGCCAGATCGGCCCCGTGCGGGACCTTCAGCTCCAGCACCATGATGGTGATGATGATGGCCAGGACGCCATCGCTGAAGGCCTCCAGCCGACCCTTGTGCATGCGAGCAGCGTCCTTACGCCGACGCGGTCAGGGGCGCGGGCCGATCATCGCCGAGGACACCCAGCCGCGGTTGCCGTTCTCGTCGTCGACCTCCCACCAGATGCCGTTCTTCTGGCCGGTGGGATAGACCAGGTCGCCGGGGGTGAAGCTGCGCACCGCCTTGGCGCTGGGCGCGGCGGTGGCCCGCAGCACCAGGTTTTGCTTGACCGAATAGGCCTGGATGCCGGCGTTGGCCGAAGCCTGTTCGCCGGTGGGCGAAGCGCGCTGCAAATAGCCGACCAGATCGACGAAGGCGTTGAAATAGGCCGCGGTGATCACCTTGCCGATGTCGGTGTCGGCATAGCCGCCGCCGGCCGCGGCCCCGAAGCCACCCCAACCGCCGCCGCCGCCAACCCCAAAGCTGATGTCGGTCTTCTTGGCGGCGCCCTCGGCCACGTGCAGTTCCTCGGTGGTGCGGGCGTCGACCATGGTGATCAGCACCTGGGCTTCGGCCTGCTTGGTGCGGATGCCGCCGGCGATGGCGCCGAAGCCGCCGAAGCGGTTGCCGAAGGCGCCGGCCACCGCGCCCAGCGCATTTCCGCCGGTGTTGGAGTCGGAGTTGGCGATGTCCGGCACCAGGAAGAAGTCGGCGGCGACGATCTGGCCCTTGCCAACATTGGCCCCGCGCCGCAGGTCGCCGGTGGCGCCGAGGCCGGCCTCGGTGTTGCGCATGGCCAGGCCGGCGTTGCGGTTGACGATCCGCAGGCATCCGGAGCGGGACGCGAATAACTTGATGAGCGACTCGGGGCTGCCGAGGCCGAGCTCCGTCCACCACTGCCGCTCAGGCTCCTGGATGGCGGCCACGCCCAGGGGGCGGTCGCACTTCGGCAGCTCCGGCGTCAGGGCGTTTTTCGGTCCCTTCTTGTCCATGCCGTACTGGGCGGCGGCGGGCGTCGCGGCCAGCAGGGCGGCGGCCAGGCCGAAGGCGAGAGCCGCAGTGGATGGAACGCGCATGATATCACCCCTTAACAATGGCCAACCGGACAGATGTCTCCTGTCTAATCCCCGCCGGGCTTTCGATCAATTAACCTGAACCCGTGGCCCTGGGGGCCGCGCCGTTCGCCTTGCCACCGCGTGGCCCTGCGGACAGAGTGGGCCGGGTCGATGAACCCAGACTGAACCGGTAAGGACACGCGGCCATGTGGAGCTCGGAGGGGTCGGTGGCGGTGATCACCGGCGGCGGCGGCCTGCTGGGACGCGGCATGGCGCTGACCTTCGCCGAGGCCGGCATGGATGTGGTGGTGGCGGACCTGCGGCTCGACGCGGCGGAAAAGGTCGCCGCCGAGGTCACCGCGCGGGGCCGCCGCGGCCTGGCCGTGGCGACCGACGTCTCCGATCCGGCCGCCGTGGGGCGGCTGGCCGACACCGCCTACGCCGCCTTCGGCAAGGTCAACCTGCTGTGCAACAACGCCGGCGGCGCGCTCCTCAAGCCGGTGTGGGACTATTCGATCGAGGATTGGAACCGCATGCTGGGCTCCAACCTGATGGGGGTGATCCACGGGGTGCAGGTGTTCCTGCCGCGGATGATGGCCCAGCCGGGACCGCGCCACATCGTCAACACCGCCTCGATGTCCGGCGTCGGCCTGGCGTCCCTGCGCGAGCTCAACGCCATCTATGTCACCTGCAAGTTCGCCGTGGTCGGGCTGACCGAGACCCTGGCGCCGGCCATCGCGCCGCACGGCATCGGCGCCTCGGTTCTGTGCCCCGGCATGACCGTCGCCGAGCCCGCCAAGCCGATGGAATTCCGCATGCCCAGCGCCGCCTGGTACGAGCACAACCTGCTGGACAATTTCGATGTCGGCCGCGAGGTGCTGCGGGGGGTGGAGGAGAACCGCCTGCACATCTTCCCGCACCGGGCGGGCCTGGGCGAGGTCGAGGGCCGCCACGCCCTGCTGCTGGAGAGTTTCCGCCAGGCGGCGGTCACCTCACCGCCGCTGGGGGCGCGGCCATAGGCTTTGCTGGACGAGTCCACGCGGGGCTTGCTACGCCATGGGACAGGCGTGCGTTGATGCGCGAAGGCGAGGATGCCATGGAAACCAAGTCCGCCCTGGCGGGTCTGCGGGTCGTCGATTTCTCCAACCTGCGCACCGGCGCGCAGGCCAGCCAGTTCCTGGCCGATTTCGGCGCCGACGTGGTGCATGTGGAGCGCGCCGGCGGCAGCCCGCTGCGGGGCGAGGCGGCGTGGCCATTCTGGGGCCGCGGCAAGCGCGGGGTGCAGCTGGACCTGAAGGACGCCGCCGATCTGGCGGTGGCCCGCAAGCTGGCGCTGGGCGCCGACGTGGTCATCGAGACCTTCCGTCCCGGCGTCGCCGACCGCCTGGGCCTGGGCTACGCGGCGCTGTCGCGGGAGAATCCGCGGCTGGTCATGGCCTCGATCAGCGGCTTCGGGACCAAGGGGCCCTACGCCAATCTGCAGGGCTATGAGGGGATCGTCTGCGCCAAGCTCGGCGTCTACGCCACCGTCACCGGCATGTCACCGCGCCCCGGCCACGCCTTCACCTCGGCCGCCTATGCGTCCTATCCGGCCAGCCAGCTGGCGCTGCAAGGGATCATGGCCGCCCTGTTCGAGCGCGAGGACTCCGGCGTGGGCCAGCATGTGGAGACCTCGCTGGCCCAGGCGCTCACCGTCCACGACACTTTCCAGTGGTTCGCCCGGGTCATCGGCCAGCGGTTCGGCGGCGGCTTCAAGACCGTGGCCCGGGTGGAGAACGGCGTGCCCACCGGCGGCATGACCTTCCGGCTGCTGATCGCCCAGACCAAGGACGGCCATTGGCTGCAGTTCTCCCAGACGGTGGACCGGCTGTTCAAGGCGATGATCAAGATGTTCGGCCTCGACTGGATGTACGACGATCCCAAGTGGAACACCTTGCCGGACTTCGACGATCCGGCGCAGCGGGTGGCGTTCTGGGAGATGCTGCTGAACATCGTCCGCACCAAGACCGCGGCGGAGTGGCTGGAGGCGTTCGGCGACCACCCGGACGTGTGGGGCGAACGGTTCCGCAAAGGCAGCGAGTTGCTCGACCATCCGCAGATGGCCTGGAACCAGATGGTGGTCGAGCTTGAGGACGCCGAGCGGGGGCTGGTGCGCCAGCCGGCCGCCCTGGTCCGCGCCCTGAGCACCCCGGCGCAGCTTCGCTCCGCCCCGCGCCGGGGCGAGCATGACGCGGCGATCCGCGCCGAGGCCGAGACAGTCCAGGCCGGCGGGCCGTCCGATGCGGTGGCCCAGGCGCCGACCGGCGCCCTGCCGCTGGCCGGCGTCACGGTGATCGAGCTCGGCACCTACTATGCCGCCCCCTACGGCGCGACCCTGCTGGCGGAGCTGGGGGCGCGGGTGATCAAGCTGGAGGAACTGGCCGGCGATCCCCACCGCAACATGCTGCCGTTCCCGGAGATCGCCGGACTGAAGGTGCTGCAGGGCAAGGAATGCGTCGCCCTCGATCTGCGCAGCGACAAGGGCCGCGAAATCGCCCACCACATCATCTCCACCGCCGACATGGTGCTGCAGTCGTTCCGCGCCGGCGTCGCCGAGAAGCTGGGACTGGACGCCGACACCCTGCGCGGCCTCAACCCCGACCTGGTCTATCACCACGCGCCGGGCTACGGCGTGGGCGGACCCTATGGCGGCCGGCCGGCCTTCGCGCCGACCATCGGGGCGGCGGCGGGGCTGGCGTTCCGCAACGCCGAGGTGGCGATCCCGGTGGGAACCGACCTGACCCTGCAACAGATCAAGGATGGCAGCCTGCTGCTGGGCACCGCGGTGATGGGGGTCGGCAACTGCGACGGCCTGTCGGCGGTCTCGGCCGGCACGGCGATGATGTTGGGCCTGCTGGCGCGCCGGCGCGGCTGCGGCGGTCAGTCCACCTACACCTCGATGATCTCCTCCGCCGGCCACGCCCTGTCGGAGGTGATGGTGGAATATGAGGGGCGGCCCGAGCCGCCGATCGCGGACAAGGACATCCTGGGTTTCTCGGCCCTCTACCGGCTCTACCCGGCCGCCGCGGACACCTGGGTGTTCCTGGCCGCGCCCAGCGACCGAGAGTGGGCGAGGCTGACCGCCGCCTTGCCGGGCGCGGCCCGGCTGGCCGCGGACCCCCGCTTCGCCGATGCGGCGGCGCGCCAGGCCAATGAACTGGCCCTGGCCGCGGAACTGGCCGCGATCTTCGTCGGCCGGCCGGCCGAGGCCTGGGAGCGGGAGCTGGTCGCCGCCGACGTCGCCTGCGTGGTTTCCGCCCCGGCGCCGGTGGAACAGCACTATATGGATGACGGCAGCGTCGGCGACCTGTGCGACTTCCGCACCACCAGCCGCCATCCGATCCTCGACGAGGCGCCGCGACTGAAGGCGCTGATCCGCTTCTCGCGGGCGGCCACTGTCACCGGCGACGCCGGCCTGGTCGGCCAAGATACCGCCAAGGTGCTGGCCGAGTACGGCTACAGCGGTGCGGATATCGACCGGCTGGCGGCGGAAGGGGTTATCCTCCTCGGCTGACGCTGGAATAGGGAAGCAGGCATGGGTTTCGACGGCTTCGAGCTTTCCCGGGTGGATGTGGGCGAGGTGACGCTGCGGGTGCGGCGCGGCGGGTCCGGGCCGCCGCTGCTGTTGCTGCACGGCTGCCCGCAGACCCACATGATGTGGGGCAAGATCGCCGGCGAACTGGCCAGGGACTTCACCGTCGTGGCGCCGGACCTGCGCGGCTATGGCGAGAGCAGCAAACCCGCGCCGGTGGACGACCATGGCAACTATTCCAAGCGGGCCATGGCCAGGGACGCCCTGGCCCTGATGCGCCATTTCGGGTTCAAACGGTTCGACGTGGCCGGCCATGACCGGGGCGGCC
>CAXNKO010000052.1:0-8915 GCA_964202685.1 Caulobacterales bacterium | reverse complement strand
GACCTCAATCTGTCGGCCCGCTTCGTGGCGCTGTCGGCCTGCAACACCGCCAACTTCGACGTGACCAGCATGGCCCAGGACCTGCCGGCCCTGGCCGCGGCCTTCGCCGTCGCCGGAGTGCCGGCCACCTTAGGCACCCTGTGGCCGGTGGATTCCGAGACCGGCAAGCAGGTGGTGGCGAGCGCATTCGAGCGTCTGCGCGCCGGCCTGGGCCCCGCCGCGGCCCTGGCCGAGGCCCAGCGGGCCTTCCTGGCCAACCCCCCTGACCGCGCCTGGCTGCACCCGCGCTTCTGGGCCCCCTTCGTGGTCATGGGCGACGGCGGCGTGGCGGTGGCGGATGCGCCGGAGCCGGGGGCGGTGACGGTGAAGTCGGTGGAAGTGCTGGCGGGGGATGGGGAGGTCTATGCGATTGCGCGGGATCGCAATCAGCGGCTCGTCCATGCCAATGGCTCGCGCAGCCCCACCGGCGGCTATTCGGCGGTGACCAGCCTCACCGAGGCCGACCGCCCAGCCTGGACCCGAACCAACAGCGAATTCGGAACCTCGAAGTTGCTCGCGCAGACGGGAGGCCGCATCGTCGTCGGCGGCAGCAGGGTCCTGGCCCGCGAACAGATCCGGCCGGTGCTCGAAGCCCTGGACGCGACCACAGGCGCGCCGGTCGCCACATGGCAGGACGAGACCATCGCCGAGCCGGTGGCCCTCCTGCAGGGTGGCCTGCAGATCGACGCCGACCGCGCGGTGTTCGGGGTCGTGACCCTGCCCCTGCCCCGACAGGTGGGGGCCTCGCGGCCGGCCCTCTACGTCTATGAAACCGGCGGCGCGCTCACACCGCGCCTGCTGTTCCGGGGCGAGAGCCCTTCGAATCTCGCGATCGACGGGGTGACCTTCACCCGCCTGGGCGAGAACCTGCTGCTGACCTATTCGGCGCGCAGCGTGTTTCCCTACCCTGAGCATCCCGACCTCGTGGACGATTTCGACCTGACGACATGCGGCCAAGATTCGTTCACCCGGGTCGAGCTTCGCGGCCTCGCCGACGGCAAACTCAAGGCGACGGCGGACCTGCGCGGCCACCTGATCAACGCCGCGGTCGCGGCCAGCGGGGGGAAAGTCCTGCTGGGCGGTTCACGCCAACTGGCCTGCGCCAGCGACGCGCGCGCGGTCGTCCTGGCGGTGGATGATCGTCTCAGGATTCAGACGCTGTTCGCCGATGCGGCGCTTGGCGCGTCCGACGTGCGCACCCTCGCCAGCCTGCCGGACGGGCGGATCTTCGCCGCCGCCAGCAAGGACAACAGGGTCGACTACGGAGCCATCGACCCGGCCAACCGCGACATCGCTCGGCTGCTCTACAGCGGCATGGCGTTCGTCGTCGACCGCAACGGAAAGGCCTCGCCGCCCACCTACCTCAACGCGGCGACCACGCTCCTCGTCACCTCATCCGACGCCAGCGACGCGGGCGACATCCTGCTGGGCGGCGCGGTCGGCGACACCCCGGCGATCTTCCACCTGTCGGCGTCCGCCGATCGTGCTAGGCGATGAGCAAACGAGGGAGCCCCCATGTCGATCTGCGATTTCCTGTTTTCCGCCGACCTGTGCGTGCCGGACGCGGCGGCCTGTCTTGAAACCCTGAAGTCCGGGCTGGGCCTGCCGCAGCCAGGGCCGGGGGCCTTCGTCAAGTACGACGAGTCCGGCTGGGACGTGGTGTTCGCCCTGGTGAACAAGGCCTTCGCCGCCGCCCCCACCCGGCTGGAGATCATCGCCCCGCCCGACGCCGCCGGCCCGCGCCCGGAGCGGTTCGGCCGCCGGGTGTACGAAGAGCAGGGCCCCAGGGCCTGGCGCACCCACGCCACCGTGGTGGCGGTCCCTGACCTGGACGCCCTGGCCGAGCGGGTGCGCGCCCAAGGTCTGCGGGCCTGGTTCGAGCCGATGGGCGAGAACGTGCCGTTCGACAAGCTTTGGATGGGCTCGGCGGTGGGCGACATCGGCGACTACGACCCGACCGCCGACGACGGGTTCCGCTTCGAGTTTATCCCCTCCAATTCGGTGGCCTTCTCGCCGAAGCTGTTCGAGACGCCCACCGACACGCCGCGGCCCGGCGAGACGGGCTTCCGGCGCATCCGTCACCGGGCGTTTCTGGTGGCCGACCTGGATGCGTCCCTGCGCGCCCTGGAAACCAAGTTCGGCTGGTCGCCCGCCGGCGCCGTGCGGGACGAGCCCGGCCGCGGCTATCGCTTCGCCGACATGAGCGCCAACCACGGCCACGGGGCGGGGCTGCGCCTGGTCCAGGCCGCCGACCCGGACAGCGCCACCGGCCGCGACTTCGCCGCCCAGGGGCCCGGGCCCTATACGATCACCATCGCCGCCTACGACCTGGCGGCCACGGCGGCGGACCTGGAAGCCCGCGGCACCGCGTTCACCCGCCTGGCCGCCAGCGCGGGCGAGCCCGAGGCCCTGGTTCCCGACCTGGGCGAAGTCGGCGCGCCGTTCGTGATCGTGCCGGACGCGTAAGGCCCGTCACCGCCCGGTGAACCTGGGCGGGCGCTTCTCCATGGCGGCGGCAAGGCCCTCCTTGAAGTCCTCGCTGCTCAGGGATTCGCGGGCGTCGTCGCCGGAGCCGTAGAAGGCCTCGGCGAAGGACTGGCCGCCGGCGGCCAGCACCTGCTTCTTGATCACCCGCACCGAGCGCGGCGAGATGCGGCCGGCCAGGTCCCTGGCGTAGCCGGTGGCGTAGGCGACCAGGTCCTCGGGCGGGACTATCTTTGTGACCAGGCCGATGGCCAGGGCCTCCTCGGCCTCGACCCGGCGACCGGACATCAGCATCTCGCGGGCGCGGCCAGAGCCGATGGTGTGGGTCAGCGACCAGCACAGCGCCACCTCCGGCGTGGCGCCGATGCGGGCGAAACCGGTCATGAACGCCGCCGTGCTGGAAGCGATGCGGATGTCGGCATGCAGGGCCAGCAGGAACCCGGCCCCCACCGCCGGGCCGTTCACCGCGGCGATCACCGGCACCCCCAATCCCATGAACAGGGTGTAGCGGGAGCGGAACTCCGGCGCGGTGTAGGGCACCACATTGTAGAAGTCGTTGGGGTCGATGGGCGAACGCTCGTTCTTGACCTGGGCCTGGGCATTGGTCTTCAGCCGGTCGATGTCGCCCCCGGAGGAGAAGGCCGGGCCATTGCCGGTGATCAGGATCGCCCGCACGGCGGGGTCCTTGGCCGCCGCGACCAGCGCCTCATCGATGCCGTCGGTCATCGCCCGCGACATGGAATTTCGTCGCGCCGGGTTGTTCAGGGTGATCGTCGCCAGCCCGTCCTCGACGCCATAGATCACCATCGGCTCGTCCATGTCCTCGCCTCGCTGAATGGGGTGCAGCCGGACTTAAGCATGAATTGGCGCCGGCGGGTCCAGCTTCAAAAGTCGGCGATCAGGAACAGGCTGTAGCGGCGGGTGTCGTCCAGCTGGAACGTGTTGCTGGACACCACCTTCCAGGCTCGTTCGTTGAGGATGTTGTTGATCACGAACCGATAGCTCATCGGCGTGTCGCCCACCTTGAAGTTCTGCCGCGCCCCGATGTCGAAGGTGGTGTGGGCCGGCACGAACAGCTGCCGGCCATCGAGCTGGGCATAGGTCACCGCGGAGGCGGCCCGCGCGCTGTCGTGCAACATGCCGGCGGTGAACTTCAGGCCGCCAAAGATTTCAGTCCGATAGGTGAGATCGACGCGACCATGCAGCTTCGGCGTGCCGACCGGCCGTGGCCCGATCAGTCCCAGGTCGCGGGCCGCGCCGCTGACCACCGGATCCATCATGATGCCGCCGGCAAGCATGTGCAGCCGTTCGGTGAGGTTTCCGCTCGCCGAAACCTCGACGCCGCGCTGGGTGAGATCGCCCAGCTCGACGAAGCGGTTGGCGGTGTCGAAGCTGAAATAGGGCTTCTTCATTTCGAACACGCTGGCGACCAGGCGCATCTGGGCCACGGACCACTGCAGGCCGGCGTCGATCTGCACGGTTTGGGTGGCCGGAAGCTGCTGGTTGCGATTGGCGGCGTTCTCGGGCGCGGCGCCGGAATCCTCCAGTCCGCTGACATAGCCCGCATACAGCGCCAGCCGCCGGGTCGGCCGCACCAGGACGCTGGCGTTGTAGAGCCACAGCTGCGCCGACGACGCCGACTGGAGGCCAGGACCGCGGGTCGAGGCGGAATAAACGCTTCGGGTCACCCCGAGGTTGACCTGACCCACACCCTTCAGCGCGCCGATGTAGCCCACCGAGTAGTTGCGCTGATCCAGGACGCCGAAGTTCAGCGGGTTGAAGGCGAACACCGGCTTCGGCTCCGGATCAGGAACCCCCAGCTCCACATCCCCGAAGGCGAAGGATTGCGAACCACCGCTTTCAATATGCCGATGGCGGCCGCGGACGCCGGCGTTCAGGGTGTGGGACAGCTCCTGGTCACCCAGGCGATAGGACAGAAACCCCTCCCAGCTGTTGGCGTAATTGTTCTGCCGCGGATCGGCGAGCACCAGGTGCCCCGCGGTCCCATCGGGATCGCGGACGCGGTAGATTTCGGTAAAGTTGCGCTTGCGGTCGCTGCGGGACTGGAAGATTCCGCCTCGGAACAACAGGCCCTCCGCGAGCGGGGCCTTGAGGATCACGCCGCCATTGTAGTTCTCGATGCGGTTGCCGGCCCAGGCCTGGCCGAGGTAGCGGCGCTCGGTGAGCATCGGCGGCAGGAACGGCCCGGTGGTGATGATCAGCGTCCTGGTCGGGAAGTTGTGCTGGATGAAGCCCGACAGCATCGGCTTCAGCTCCGCATCCCCGAACCGCATCAGCGGTATCAGGCCGAAGGCATAGTTTTCCGCCTTAGCACCGTCGACGAAATGTGGCCTGCCGGCGCTGATCCCTGCGCCCAGGCTGAGGTGCTCGCCCAGAGGTATCTCGGCGTCGAATTCGGCGAACTTGCCGCCGAACCCCATCAGGCTGAGCGCCGCGGTGGCCTTGAACACCTTGCCCGGATGGCGCGCGCGATAGGCGACGATGCCGCTGGGCGCCGGGGCCGGATCGTTGAGGGCGGCGAAGCCCACCCGGATGGCGTAGGAGGCCCGCGCCCGCTGCACGAACATGGTCAGCTGGTCGAAATAGACCTCGTCGATGCGGGTGTTGCCGGCTTTCTGCGGGTTAAAGCCACGCACGTCGCTGTCGGTGTAGATACCCACGGTCTCCTGACCGACGGAGACGCCAAAGGCGTCCTCGGCCTTGGCCGCGGCGCTGTCGCCGGCGCGCTGAGCCAGGGCCGCGCCGGGCGCGCAGACGCAGGCCGTTGCGAGCGCCAGCAGAACCGCGTGATGTCGATGGCGGCGCAGCCGCCGCGCGATAACTTCGGGCAGCCCCCTGCTCCTCAACCGTTCGGTTCCGTTCCCCGAAGCGTAGTGCTCACGCGGACTGGAGCTGATGGGGTGTGTCCTTATTCGGCGTCAGCCCTGCGCGCAATCGCGGGGCAGCGGAATCCCACCGCGCCCGACGTCAGACGTCCGGATGATCCATCCGGCAGAGGTCCAGCACGATCCGCCGCGCCAGGGGCTGATCATGCGCCCGGATCGCGGCGAGCGCGGCGCCCACCACCTCGGCCCCGGCCTCGGAGGTCGATTTCAGCGGCAGCCCGGGGTCCTCCACCCCCAGCAGGACGGCGTTCACCAGCGCCAGGGCGCGATTTTCGCTGGCCGGCCCCAGGGCTTCCAGGAAGCGCCGCGCCGCCCCCGCTGCGTCTCCACCGGCGACCGCGGCGGCCAGGGTCGCCACCGCCCGCCCATCCGACGCCGCGCAAAGGGCCGCGAGGCTCGGTTGAATGGCCAGACGCGCTTCGCCCACATGATAGGGCTCCAGGCCAAGAAAGCGCAGGCTGGCGACCGCCGTCTCCACCGCGTAATCCGGTCGCGGCCGGCCGACGATGAAGCCGCCGCGCTGGCCGCGCTTGGCGGCGCAGACCCCATGCACCTCGAGGATGCGGGCGGCCTCGCGAAAGATGTTGCGGCTGACCTGATATTCCGCCAGCAGCGCCGGTTCGAGGCCCAGGTGATGGCCCTCAGGCCAGCCGTTGGCGGCGATGTTGCGGGCGATCGACAGGGCGACCAGCTGGCTGTGCTTGCGGCCGCGGCTCTCGTCCACCGCCTCCAGGATTTCGGTGGCGATCAGGGTGGCGGCCCCCGCCTGGGCCTGGCGGCGGCGTTCCGCGGCGCGTTGCACCGTGGACTCCTCGATACCCGGCCGCGCCGCGTGCAGGATCTCGATGGCGGCGGCGGGATCGTCGCTGATCAGCGCCTCGATGATTCCCTTCCACCGCCGGACGAACGCCGGACCGCTGCCGGGTTCGATGGTCTGGGCCAGCCGCGCCGGGTCGGCCCGGGCAAGCGCCGGCGTCAGGGCCCGGAACGCCAGCTTGTTCATCACCGTCAGCAGGGGATTGTCGGCGATCTCGGACAGCAGGGTGCTGAGGCGATTGTAGCGGACGATCAGCTCGATCTCAGGCAGCTGACCGTCGGCCAGGTCGGCGCCCAGGACGCGCAGGCGCGTCGCATCGGCGGCGGTCATGCGCAGAGACACCGCCCGCACCATGGCGTCCTCGAACAGGAACCGGGCCGCGATCAACTCGCGCACGTAGATATCCACCAGCTGCGCATAGGTGGCGAGCGCCTGGGCGGCGACGTCGCCGGGCCGCTTGGCGACCACCAGCCCGCCGCCCGCCCCCCGGCGCATCACCGCCAGGCCGTTCTGCTCGATCTGGCGCACGGCCTCGCGCAGCACGGCGTGGCTGACGCCATGTCGGCTGAGCAGGTCCTGCATGGAGCCGACGCTGCCGCCCACCGGCCAGCCCATGGCCATGACGTCGCGCACGATCGCCGCGGCGACGCCCTCGGCGAGTTTCTTGGTCCGCGGCGCGGACTCCGCAACGATGTTTCCAGCGATGATGTTCATGGCCGTTTCGTCCACCGCCCCGAAAAACCGATCAGTAAACCTAGAATAGGTGATGTTTCAGCAGTGACACACTCCCCGGATAGCGCGACTTGTCAAACTGTTCCGCGCCTCCGATCCAAATTCCGCCAGATCACCCACCGGCGCCAAAAAAGTGGCGCCGACGGTTGCGCCCGGTCGCCCACCGCCGCCTCAGGTGCTACGAGCTGACGAAACGACGCCCGCCCGCGTCCGCCACAGGGAGCAACGCACCATGAGCCAAGTCGAAGACGAACTGGCAATCCGCCAACTGGCCGCGGCCTATACCGACGCCTGCAATTGCCGCTCCGCCGAGGGCATGGCCGGCGGCTACGCCCCCGACGGCGAGCTGATGACCGCGGGACGCGACCGGCCGATCAAGGGCTATGACAAGCTGCTGATCGGCTTCCAGCGGCTGCTGGAGCAGCGGGAGTTCCTGATGCAGACCACCCATTCCGGCGTGGTCGAGGTGCGTGGCGACACCGCCGTGGCCCGTTGGTGGTTCACCGAGCTCAAAAAGCCGGTGGGCCACCCGAACTACCAATATGTCTGGGGCTGCTATCAGGACGAGCTGGTGCGGTTGCCGGTGGGCTGGCGCTATGCCCGGCGCACGGCGGCGGGCATGTTCACAAGGGAGCTGCCGGTCAGCGAAGGTCAGGCGGGCCCACCCGCCTTCCTACCCATGCCAAGCCTGCCGGGCCGCGAGGCCGAGGCCGCCGCCTTGAAGGCGGGCTGAGGCGTGACGCAGCCCGAGACCTTCGAGATCCCCACCAACCTGCTGAGCGACGACGGCCTCGGCAAGGTGCGGGCCTGGCTTGAGCGCAACCTCGGCGGCGAGATCGGCGAGTTCAAGCGCCAGCCGCGCTGGCGGCCCATGTACTTCGTTGACGTGGAGGTCGATGGCCGGGTGCTGCCGCTGCTCATCCGCGGCGACCGGCCGGACGTGCCGCTGATCTTCCCCCTTGAGCACGAGATGCTCACCCAGCGGCTGATCCAGGAGCTGGGGGTCGCTTCGCCGAAGATCTACGGCTGGTGCGAGGATCCGCGCTGCATCATCATGGAGCGGGTGGCCGGCGTCCCCCATTTCGACGGCGTGTCGCCCGAGGGCCGCCGCGCGGTGATGCGCGACTACATGAAGGCCCTGGCCGAACTGCACCGGCTGCCGGTGGAGCCGTTCAAGGCCGCCGGGGTGCACCATGCCGCCACCCCGGACGAGGCGCATCTGATCGGCCAGCGGCGCTTCGAGAAAATCTACCGCGCCACCAAGAAGCGCCCCGATCCGTTCCTGGAGTTCGTGCTGGGCTGGCTCGCCCGCCATCCGATCAAGCGGTCCTACCGGGAGGCGGTGGTCTGCTGGGACTCGGGCCAGTTTCACCAGCAGGACGGCCAGTTCATCAGCCTGGTCGACCTGGAGATCGCCCATGTGGGCGACCCGATGCTGGACCTGGCGGGGTTCCGCATGCGCGACACGGTGCTGGGCTTCGGCGACTTCAACGAGCTCTACGCCATCTATGAGGAATATTCCGGCGAACCGGTGGACCTGGAGGCGATCAAGCACCACCACCTGTTCTTCACCATGGCCACTGCGCTGTCGGTCCACACGGCGCTGGCCGAGCCCGCCCCCGGCTCGGACTACATGACCAACCTGCAGTGGGTGAACGAGACCAACCGCTTCGCCCTGGAGGCCCTGGCCGAATATCTAGACCTCGACCTGCCCGAGATTTCCGTGCCCGAACCGGAGGAGACCGCCGCCTCGCCGCAGATCGCCCACATGGTGCGGTTCCTGCGCAACGTGAAGACCGACGACACCATCCTGGCCCATGAGCTGCGCAGCATGTTCCGCCTGTCACGGCAGATTCAGCGCTGGGACCAGGTGGGCCGCAAGGTGGTGGACGCCGATATGGACGACCTGGCCCAACTGCTGGGCCACCGGCCCGCCA
>CAXNKO010000051.1:0-8921 GCA_964202685.1 Caulobacterales bacterium | reverse complement strand
CTTGGCCGCCATGCCGAAGGCTGCGGCGACCTGGCCGCTGGCCGGCGCCAGGCTGGCCAGGGCGACCATCGCCAGCAACAGCAAGATGTAGGGGTCGGGCTTCAGCCGGGCCAGCAGGGCGCTCAAGGTGCGCCAGGCCTCAGGTGTCGACCAGGAACGACAGCTGGCGCTCCACCGCCTCGTTGCGGCCTTCGGCGATCTCCCGGTCCAGCAGGCGGGTGGGATAGTCACCGGTGAAATAATGGTCGGTGAATTGCGGATTGGCCGGGTCGCGCGGGGCGCTGTCCATGGCCCAATAGAGGCCGTCCACCGACAGGAAACCCATGGAATCCACGTCGAGGAACCTGGCCATCTGCGGCACGGTCATGTTGGCGGCCAACAGCTTGTCGCGGTCGGGCATGTCGATGCCGTAGTAGTCCGGCCACTGGATCGGCGGGGAGGCGGAGCGCAGATGCACCTCCGCCGCGCCGGCCTCGCGCACCATGCGCACCACGCGCACGGAGTTGGTCCCGCGCACCACGGAATCGTCGATCAACATCACCCGCTTGCCCGCCAGCACCGAGCGGTTGGGGGAAAGTTTCATGCGCACGCCGAGTTCGCGCGCGCCCTGGGTCGGCTGGATGAAGGTGCGCCCGACATAGTGATTGCGGATGATCCCCATCTCGAAGGGCACGCCGGTCTCCTGGGCGTAGCCCAGCGCGGCCGGCACGCCGGAGTCGGGCACCGGCACCACCACGTCGACCTCCACATGGGTTTCCTGGGCCAGCCTGCGGCCCATGCGCTTGCGGACCTCATAGACCGAGCGACCGTTCACGACGGAGTCCGGCCGGGCGAAATAGACATATTCGAAGATGCAGGGCCGGGACCGGGCGGCGGGGAAGGGGCGCAGGCTCTCGATCCCGTCCTGGTCGATCACCACCAGCTCGCCATGCTCAATGTCGCGGACGAACCGCGCCCCGATCATGTCCAGGGCGCAGGTCTCCGAGGCCAGGACGGCGCTGCCGTCCAGGTCGCCGAGCACCAGCGGCCGAATGCCAAGCGGGTCGCGCACGCCGATCAGCTTCTTGTTGGTCATCGCCACCAGGGCGTAGCCGCCCTCGATCTGGGTCAGGGCGTCGATGAACCGCTCCACCACGCGGGCGCGCCGCGAGCGGGCCAGTAGGTGCAGGATCACCTCGGAATCGGAGGTCGACTGGAAGATCGCCCCTTCGGACACCAGCTGCTCGCGCAGGGTGAGGAAATTGGTCAGGTTGCCGTTGTGGGCCAGGGCCACGCCGCCGGCCTCGAGGTCCGCGAACATCGGCTGGATGTTGCGCAGGAAGCTGCCGCCGGCGGTGGAATAGCGGGTGTGGCCGATGGCGGTGTGGCCGGGCAGGCGATCGACCAGGTCGGGTCCGGCGAAGGCGTCGCCCACATAGCCCATGTGGCGCTCGGTGTGGAACCGCTGGCCGTCGAAGGTGGCGATGCCGCAGGCTTCCTGGCCCCGGTGCTGCAGGGCGTGCAGACCCAGGGCGGTGATGGCCGCGGCGCCGTCCTGGCCGAACACGCCGAACACGCCGCATTCAAGCCGCGGCGAATCGTCGTCCGGATCGCGCGGCGCGGCGCGTCCCAGATTTTCGTCGGTCATCGTGATGGCTCCACCGGACCGCCGCTCCTGCTTTGATCGCGGGCGTCGTACGCTCCGCCGGCGGCGCTGTCACCTGCGCCGTCGCGCACAGCCTGATCGAAGGCGGGTTTCAGCCGGCCCGCGAGGTCCAACCCCTTGGGGGCGAAGGCCACCAGAATCCGCCCGGCCGCCGTGGTCAGGGGATAGAGTTTCGCCTGGGTGATCCAGGCCGGGGCCCGCTCGGCCGGGGTGGCGGCGTTGAAGAACAGGTTCAGCGCGCCCATGAACACCAGACCGCGCACTAGGCCGAAACCGAACCCCACGCTGCGGTCGAGGGGGCCCATGACCTGGTTGTCCTGGATCCGCCGGGTCAGCGCCGCGCCCAGCAGTCGAAACAGAATGTAGGCGATCAGGAACAGGCCGGTGATGGCGGCCACGTTTCCCGCCCAGTCCGGGTCGATGGCCGCTCGGGCCATGGGGCCGGCGAAGCGCAGCCCGAACATCGCCGTCATCGCCGCCAGCAGGAAGGCCATCACCGTCACCATCTCGCGAGCGGCGCCGCGGATGAAGCCGGCGATCGCCGAGACGGCGAGGATGATGAGGACCACGTAGTCGAACTGGGTCAAGGCTCTAGTCCCATGCGCCGTCGCCGATCCGGGTGATGGCGTCGGCCAGGCGCGCCGCCCCGGTGACCCGCATTTGTCCCGCGCCGTCAAGGTCTTTCGGTCCCAGCACCCGGCGAAAGCCCAGTTTGGCGGCCTCTTTCATCCGCGCCTCCATGCGGCTGACCGGGCGCACGTCGCCCGACAGGCTGATCTCGCCGAACACCACGCAGTCCTGGGGCAGGGCCTGGTCCAGGGCCGAGGAGGCCAGGGCCGCGGCGGCGGCCAGGTCGGCGGCCGGCTCGCTGATCCGCAGGCCGCCGGCGACATTCAGATAGACGTCGCGGTTGCCCAGCCCCAGGCCGCAGCGGGATTCCAGCACCGCCAGCACCATGGCCAGCCGTCCGCCATCCCAGCCGACCACGGCGCGCCGCGGCGTGCCATAGGCCGAGGGCGCCACCAGGGCCTGCACCTCCACCAGCACCGGGCGCGACCCCTCGATGCCGGCGAACACCGCCGCGCCGGCCGCCCGCTGGCCGGCGGTGTTGAGGAACAGGGCCGAGGGGTTGGGAACCTCCACCAGCCCCACCTCGCCCATCTCGAACACCCCGATCTCGTCGGTGGCTCCGAAGCGGTTCTTCGCGCCGCGCAGCACCCGGAACGGATAGCCGCGCTCGCCCTCGAAGGAGAGCACCGCATCGACCATGTGCTCGATCACCCGGGGCCCGGCGATGGTCCCCTCCTTGGTGACATGGCCGACCAGGATCACCGCCACGTTGCGCTTCTTGGCCAGGCGCACCAGCTCGCCGGCGGCGGCGCGCACCTGGGTGACCGAGCCGGGGGCGGCCTCATGAGCGTCGCTCCACATGGTCTGGATGGAATCGATCACCACCAGGTCGAAGTGCTCGCGCTTCAGGCCGTCGAGGATCTCGCGCAGGGCCGTCTCGGCCGCCAGCCGCACCGGGGCGTCGCCCAGGCCCATGCGATGGGCGCGGGCGCGGATCTGTTCCACCGCCTCCTCGCCGGAGATGTAGGCGCACGACGCCCCGCGCAGGGCGGCGCTGGCGGCCACCTGCAGCAGCAGGGTCGACTTGCCCACCCCCGGGTCGCCGCCCAGCAGGATGGCCGAGCCCGGCACCACGCCGCCGCCGCACACCCGGTCGAACTCCTCCACCCCGGTGCGGATGCGCGGCGGGGCGGGGGTGTGCTGTTCCAGGGTCTCGAAGGCCAGGCCGCGGGCGCGGGAGGCCTTGCTGGGGGCCAGGGCGCCGGGCGGCCGGGCGGCTGCCTCCTCCACCAGGGTGTTCCAGGCCCCGCAGCCCCCGCACTGGCCGGCCCATTTGCCGTGGGCGGCGCCGCAGGACTGACAGACATAGGTCGCGCCGTCGCGGGCCAATGCGGGCTCCTGATTCGATCCGGGCACTCTAGCCCGGCGGCGCCGGGTCTCAGCGGTGGAATCGACGTTGCCCATCGCGCCGCTTGGGTTAGGCTCGCCGCAAAGGCGAACGATGAATTCGCAACATAGGGAGATGCACCATGAGCGTTGTGGAGCCGGGGTCGGCCACGTCCGGACTCATAGACCGGGTCAAGAACATCCTGCTGAAGCCCAAGGAAACCTGGGCGGTCATCGACGGCGAGGCGGCCACGGTGGGCGGGCTCTACAAGAGCTATGTGATCCCGCTGGCGGCGATACCGGCGGTGTGCGGGGCAATCGGCTCGGCGCTATTTGGCGTCACGGTGATGGGGATGCACGTCAAGACGCCGTTGGTGGCGGCCTTGGTCACCGGCGTCATCGCCTATCTGTTCGCCCTGGCGATGGTCTATGTGATGTCGCTCATCATAGATTTTCTCGCACCGAATTTCGGTGGGACCAAGAATCCGGTGCAGGCATTCAAGGTCGTGACCTACGCCTACACGGCGGGGTGGGTGGCGGGTATATTCACTCTGCTGCCGGCCTTGGCCCCGCTGACGATTCTCGCGGGGCTTTACGGGCTCTATCTGCTCTATCTGGGTCTTCCGAAACTGATGAAAACCGAGGCAGACAAAGCGCTGCCCTATACGGCGCTGGTGATCGTGGCGGCGGTGGTCATGGCCATCGTGGTGGGGGTGGTGACGGGCATGGTCACCGCCGCGACCGGCGGTCTGGGCGCCATGGGAGCTGGTCAGATCTCCGGCGAGATGAAACTCCCCGGCGGGTCGTCCGTCGATCTCGGCAAGCTCCAGGCCGCCTCCAAGCAGCTGGAGGCCGCCGCCAACCAGATGGAGAACGGGACAGGCGCCGACGGCAAGACGATCATCCCCACCGACCCCGAGGTGCTGAAAGCCTATCTGCCAGCCGCGGTGGCGGGGTTCGCCCGCGGGGAGGTCTCCACCGGCAGCGGCGGCGTGGGCGGCATGCAGGGCTCCAGCGCCAAGGCGGACTATAGCCGCGGCGAGGCGCGGCTGACGCTGAGCGTCACCGACCTGGGGGCGGCGGGCGCGTTCGGGGCGATGGCCAGCGCCTTCAACATCAGCTCGTCCAGCGAAAGCGGCGGCAAGTCCGAAAAGGTCGGCCGTGTCGACGGTCGGATGACCCAGCAGTCCTACGACAAGACCTCGAAACACGGCGAATACAGCGTGCTGGCCGGCGACCGCTTCATGATCCAGGCCGAGGGCTCCAACGTCACCATGGACGAACTGAAGGCCGCCGTGGCGGCGGTGAACCCGGGCCGCATGGAACAGCTGGCCAAGGCCGGGTGACGAACCCGCCGGATCGACACCCTGATCCTTCGCCCCGCCTGGGGAGAAGGTGGCCGCGTAGCGGACGGTTGAGGGGTCTCGCGGCGTGAGCCGCGAGCAGCAAAGACTCAAGCCAGGCGCGGTGCAGCCCCTCATCCGACGCCACTCCGGGACGCCACCTTCTCCCTGGAGGGAGAACGACGCCGCGATGTTTAACCGCGGTAGCCGATATGTAGACGTCAAGTGGGCTCGTAACGGCCTTCGCGGGCCAGGTTGCCGAACTTGGTCAGGTCTTCGTTGAAGGCGAGCTTGACGGTGCCGATGGGGCCGTGGCGGGCCTTGCCGATGATCACGTCGGCCTGGCCGGCGACCTTTTCCATCTCCTCCTGCCAGGTGAAATGTTCGGAGGTGTTCTCCCGCGGCTCCAGGCGGCTCAGGTAGTAGGACTCCCGGTAGATGAACATCACCACGTCGGCGTCCTGTTCGATGGAGCCGGATTCCCGCAGGTCGGCGAGCTGGGGCTTCTTGTCCTCGCGGTTCTCCACCTGACGCGACAGCTGGGCCAGCGCCAGCACCGGCACCGACAGCTCCTTGGCCAGGGCCTTCAGCCCCATGGTCACCTGGCTGACCTCCTGGACCCGGTTCTCGATGCGGCTGGATTCCCCCAGGGTGATCAGCTGCAGATAGTCCACCACCAGCAGGTCGAGGCCGACGGTGCGCTTCAGCCGCCGGGCGCGGGCGGTGAGCTTGGCCATGGAGATGCCGCCGGTGGAGTCGATGTAGAGCGGCGCATCCTGGATATCGAGAGCGGCGTCGCGGACGCGGCCGAACTCCACCGCGTCGATCTCGCCCTTGCGTAGCCGGTCGCTGGAGACGCCGGAGACCTCGGCCAGCAGGCGCATGGCCATCTGTTCCGGGGACATTTCCAGCTGGAAGAAGGCCACCACCCCGCCGCTCACCGTCTTGCGGCCGCCGTCGGGCTGGGGCTCCCAGGCGTAGTTGCGGGCCACATGGAAAGCAATGTTGGTGGCCAGGGCCGATTTGCCCATGGAGGGCCGCGCCGCCAGGATGATCAGGTCCGAGGGATGCAAGCCGCCCAGCTTGCGGTCCAGGTCGAGCAGGCCGGTGGAGAGGCCGGCTAGGCCCCCGTCGCGGCTGTGGGCCTCGGCGGCCAGGGTGACCGCGCCGCGAAGGGCGTCGGCGAACTGCACGAAGCCCTGGGAGACGCCGCCGCTCTCCGCCAGGCCGTAGAGCTGCTGTTCGGCGGCCTCGATCTGGTCGCGGGCCGAGGTCTCGGTATCGCCATGGGCGGCGGTGGTGGAGATGTCGCCCCCGATGCGGATCAGCTCGCGGCGCAGCGCCAGGTCATAGACCGCGCGGGCGTAGTCTGGCGCATTGGCAGAGGGCGGCGCGCGGTCCACCAGGTCGGCGAGATAGCGCACCCCGCCCAGTTCCTCGAACGCCGGGTCGCGGCTGAACTGTTCGGCCAGCAGGATGGGTTCGGCCAGCTGGCCCTTGCGCAGGTGGGTCTCGATCGCCGCGTACAGGCGCTGGTGGAAGGGTTCGTAGAAGTGACGGGCCTGCAGATAGTCGCCAATCCGCTCGAAGGCGGCGTTGTCATACAGCACCACCCCCAGCAGCGCCTGCTCGACCTCGATGTTGGCCGGCGCGTGGGGGATGTCGGCGTCGTTGTGCGGCGACCGGAGATCGAGGGCGGGGACCAGGGACATGGGAACCTTCTTAGGGCCCTATCCCTGCCTGCACAGAGCGACAATTTCGGTCGTCCACATGTCTGTGCAGGGCTGTGGAGAACTTTCGCAAATTCTTCGCAAGCGCACAAAAAACGGCGCGGAGCCGAGGCGCCGCGCCGTTGATTGGCTTGAATGTCGGACGCCGTCAGGACTCGACGTAGTCGCCCTGGATCGACCCGGCGCCGCCTTGCAGGAGATCGGCCTGGGCTTCTTCGGCCTGGGCGCGGTCTTCCTCGAACTGCGAGGCGATGATGTTCTCGCCGCGGGCCTGGCGTTCGGCTTCGTCCTGGCTGCGGGCGATGTTGAGGGTCACGGTGACCGTCACCTCGGGGTGCAGGCGGATCTTCACCTCGTGCATGCCAAGCGTTTTGATTGGCCTATCCAGCACCACCGCGGCGCGTTCGACCTTGCCGCCGGCCGCCTGGATGGCGTCGGACACGTCGCGGCCGGAGACCGAACCATAGAGCTGGCCGCTTTCGCCCGCCTGACGGATCAGGATGTAGGACGTGCCGTCCAGTTTCTCGCCGGCCTTGGAGGCGACCTCCTTGGTCTTCAGGTTGCGGGCCTCGATCTCGGCGCGCTGGGCGTCGAACACCTTTTCGTTGGCCTTGGTGGCGCGCAGCGCCTTGTTGCGGGGCAGCAGGTAGTTGCGGGCGAAGCCGTCCTTGACGGTGACGACGTCGCCGAGCGCGCCCCAGCCTTCCACGCGTTCCAGAAGTATCAGTTTCATGATCGGATCCCTTACTTCACGACGTAGGGGAGCAGCGCCAGGAAGCGGGCGCGCTTGATCGCCTTGGCCAGCTCACGCTGCTTCTTGGCGGAAACAGCGGTGATCCGCGACGGCACGATCTTGCCGCGTTCGGAGACATAGCGCTGCAGGAGCTTGACGTCCTTGTAGTCGATCTTCGGCGCGCCAGACCCGGAGAACGGGCAGACCTTGCGACGGCGGAAGAACGGCCGGCGAGCGGCCGCGGCGCCGGCGGCCGGCGCGGTTTCGATGTCTTCGCTCATCAGAAGCCTCCTTCTTTGGGTTGGAAGCCGCCGTCCTTGGGTTGGAACCCGCCTTCCTTGGGCGCGAAGTCGTCGCCGCGGCGCTCACGCTCGCGGTCGCGGCGGGCCAGGACCGGCGAAAGCTCCAGGTCGAGCTCCTCGACGCGCACGGTCATGAAGCGCAGGACGTCTTCGTTGATGGACAGCTGGCGTTCCATTTCCTTCACCGCCGCGGAGGGGCTGTCGATGGCCAGCAGGGAGTAGTGACCCTTGCGGTTCTTCTTGATGCGGTAGGTGAGGTTGCGAAGGCCCCAGTACTCGATCTTGGCGACGGTGCCGCCACCTTGCTCGATGAGGGCTTTCATCGTTTCGTTGAGGGCTTCGGCCTGTTGCGGCGAGATGTCCTGCCGCGAAATGACCACGTGCTCGTATAGCGCCATGAGTTCCTTCTTCCCTGGGGAATGCGGCGTCCCTGGCGGTGGAAGAACCGACAGGACCGATGGCTCTGCGCGTGGCGGCCGGGTGTTTCCCGGACCCTTTGGGGCTCCACGCGAGACCGCATTCCAAAAGAGCGGCGCAGATAGGGGAAAACCGGCCGTCGGGCAAGGCAATTCGACCTGGTTGGCGACGCCGGCTACCGCTTGGCCTTGGCCCGCCAGGCCTTCACCGCGCCCAGGGTCTGGGACACATGGTCGCCCGGGGCCATGGCGGAGTAGGCGTGGATCACCTGGCCATTGGGCGCCACCACGAAGGAGGTGCGGTTGGACAGCCCCAAATTCCCCACGCTGACCCCGGCCAGCACCACGTCATAGCGCCGGGCGATCTTGACGCCGGGATCGGCGGCGACCGGGAATTTTCCGCCGCAATGCTCGGTTTCCTTGGAGAAACTCGCCAGCTTTTCGACCTTGCCGGCGGTGACGCCGACGATGGTGGCGCCCTGGGCGCGGAAGGCGTCGGCGGCGTCGGAGAACGCCTTGGACTCCAGATTGCAGCCCTTGGTGTAGGCGGAGGGGAAGAAGAAGATCACCACCGGGCCCTTCTTCAGGGCGTCGCTCAGCCGGTAGGTGAAGGGCGCGCCGGCCAGATAGGCCGGGGCGGTGAAGTCCGGGGCCCGGGCGCCGGGTTTCAGCGCGGCGAAGGCCGGGGTGGCGGCGAGGGCGGCCAGGACCAGGCCGGCGGCGAGGCGGTTCATGCGTGTGCTCCGATCGGGGCGATGATTATCAGCCTTTCCCGGGCCGATGAGAAGGGCCATTG
>CAXNKO010000050.1:0-8975 GCA_964202685.1 Caulobacterales bacterium | reverse complement strand
CCGACGCCGAGACCAAGGGCTATATGCGCATCGACTGGGACCACGATCAGGCCTTCAACACCATCGACGCCCAGCACGACCTGTTCGGCGACGGCCGGCTGACCCTGCTGCCGGCGGCGGGGCATACGCCGGGGATGATCATCTGCCATGCGGTGCTGGACCGGGACGGCGCCTTCGTGCTGGCCTCCGACGCCATCCCCGTGCAGGCCTGCCTGGATCAGCGCTATTCGCCCAAGGTGACCTGGGACCACGACCTGTCGGCCCAGGTGCTGGACGAGGTGGCCCGGCTGCAGAGCGACGGGGCCACGGTGCGGTTCGGCCACGACGACGCCCAGTGGCAGGGGCTGCGCAAGGGCGAGCAATTCTACGCCTGAGGCCGAACGCCGGGGCGGTCTTAGGGAGACGATGATGGACAAGGATTTCACCGGCAAGGCGGTGCTGATCACCGGCGCGGCCCGGGGCCTGGGGGCGGCGACGGCGCGGATCTTCGCCGAGCGCGGGGCCTCCCTGTTCCTGGTCGACGTGCTGGCCGAGCGCCTGGAACAGACCCGCGCCGAACTGGCGGCGTCGGGCGCGCCCTGTCAGGCAATGGCCGCCGACATTTCCGATCGCGCCAACTGCCACGCCGCGGTGGCGGCGGCGGTGAAGGCGTTCGGCCGCCTGGACGTGCTGTGCAACGTCGCCGCGGCCCTGCGCTTCGGCCGCGTGACCGACGTGCCGGAGGCGGATTGGGCGATCATCATGGCGGTGAACCTGTCGGCGCCCTTCTGGTTCAGCCAGGCGGCCATCCCGCACCTGATCGCCACCAAGGGCAACATCGTCAATGTGGCCTCCCAGGCCGCCCAAATCGGCTGCGCCTACATCGTGCCCTACTCCGCCTCCAAGGGCGGCCTGCTGATGATGACCAAGTCGATGGCGATGGAGTACATGAAGGCGGGCATCCGCATCAACGCGGTGGCGCCGGGCACCATGAACACCGAGATCGGCGAGGGCGTGCACCGCCCCGAAGACCTGGATGTGGAGCTGATGGTCCGCTACTCCGGCGTGCGCCCGCCGAGCGAGGCCCGCGAGGTGGCGGAGCTGATCGTCTTCACCGCCTCCGACAAGGCCAGCGCCATCCACGGCGCCTGCCTCAGCGCCGACGGCGGCGTGACGGCGGGGTAGGGTGGGCGCGGGTGCTGGGTGGAAGCTCGGCTGCAGGCCCTGTCGCCAGTTCCCGCCCGTCCCGCCGATCGCCGCGATAATTTCCGGCCCGGTCAGTTCCCGGTTCGCGCAGCCGACCTAGGGTTTGAGGCCGTACCGGGCGAACTGCGCGTCGATCCTGTCGGAGATCTTGCGGGCCGCGGCGAGATCGGCCTGGCCGGCGTCGGACTGACCCAGTCCGAGCTTGGCGAGACCGCGGCCGTAAAGCGAATCAGCCTGGAGCGGGCGCAGCTTCACGGCCAGGTCATAGTTCTCCACCGACTCACCGAAGCGTTTCAGGCGCAGCAGCACGAACGCCTTGCTGTCGAGGATCGCCGCCGCCCCGGGTTCGAGCTTCAGCGCGCCAAGGCAATCGGCGAGCGCCGTCTCCAACGCCATGCCCAGGGTGGCCTGTGTCCAGCAAAGGAGATTGAGCAGGGAGGCTTCGCCGGCGTTGCTGTCGGTGAGCTGCTTGCGAATCAGTCCGAAGTCCCTGGCGGCAAGTTCGGTGCGGCCCGATCTGAAATAGGCGCTCGCCCGTTCGGCGAGCAGTGGCGGGGCGGCGGGGTAGGCTTTCAACGCCCGCGACAGTATCTCGATGGCCTTGTCGTGCTCGCCGGCCTCGGCAAGGGCCTCGGCCCGCATGAGGTTCGGGGTCGGATCGCCCGGCTCCAGCTTCTCGGCGGCGTCGAGATCCGCGAACTTGCCGGCCTGGTCCGCCGCGTCGCGGTATTTCGCCCGCGTCAGATAGGCCTCGGCCGTCGGCTCAATCGCGATCGACCTTTCGAACGCCGCCATGGACTCCTGGCGGCGTCCAAGCATCGCCAGCAGGCCGCCGCGCAAGGTGTGAAGCCGCGGATCGGAGGAAATGACCTTGAGTCCCGCATCGACGGCCTCCAGCGCGCGCGCTCGGTCGCCCGCCTGGAGATAGATGTTCGCCTTTTCGATGTGGGCCAGGAAAAAATCCGGGGTGCGCTTCAGTACCTCGTCAAGGTCGGCGATCGCCTTGCCCGCCTGACCCATCGCCCGATAGGCGGCGGCGCGCTGGACCAGCGCGGAATCCGGGCTGAACAGGCTGAGGTCAACCTCGCGGGAGAACATGGCGACGGCGTCCGAATGGCGGCCTTCGATCATGGCGATCTTGCCGAGCCCGGATTGGATCGGCCCGATTCGGCTGTCCAGGCGCTCCGCCTGCTGCAAGTCAGCCTTGGCGCGATCGAGCCGGCCGGTTGCGAGGTACGCCAGGCCGCGGCTGGCCAATGCAAGCGCGGAATTGGGCTCCAGCGTCAGCGCTTTGTCGAAATCGGCAAGCGCCTCAACAGGTCGCCGCGCCACCATCAGCCTGGCGCCGCGCGAGACCCATTCGTTCGCCGTGGAAGGCTTGGAAGCCAGGAAGGCCGCGACATCGGGCTCGGTGAGCCGGTAGTCCATGGGCGCATGGACGACGACACTTGCCTTCGCCATCTCGGTCAGCGCCTTGCCGGCGGCGGCGGCTTCGGAGGCGGGAAACTCCGGCGCGAGGGCGCGGCTGCTGGATTCGACGGCGACCACACCGTTCTCGATCCGGCCAGAGCGTCGGTATGCGCGCCCCGCCACCGTCAGATCCAGATCGGCCGTCTGGGTTGAGAAGACCGGGCGGCCGGCGAAGGCCGAGCCGGCGGTGGCCGCATGCACGGAGAAGCCGCCGCCGGCGACGGGAAGCTTCATGGTCAAACGGAATGCGCTGTAGGACGGAAACGCCACGCTGAACGGCGCGTCGTCATTGGGACCGGGATCGCGCTTGAATTCGGCGGCGGACCCCAATTGCGTCTGGCGGATGATGAACCAGTTCCCCCCGTTGGGCGCAGGCGTCCAGGGTATCCTGGCCTTGCCCTCCATGAAAATTCGGCTTTCGCCGGCGGCGTCTTGCTTGATCTCGACCTTGGCGACGTCGATCCATGGGAAGCTGGACCACATGGTCTTGAGCATTTTCTCGCGATCCGCGGCGGGCAGATTGGCGGCCAGGGCCCGGCTGAAAAACGCCCGGTCACCGCTCATCAGCATCTGGCCGCGGACCGGCGCAGGGGCATGGATTCCGGCGGAGGCGTCCAGCTCCAGAATCGTTTCGGCGTCGGGGCGCTCGCGCGGCGCGCGGACCAGGGCGATCAACTGCGAGCCCTCTGCGCGGATCGGCAGGGCGAAGTGGTGCGGTGGGACATCGAGCGCATCGAGGGTGGTGTCGCCCATCCGGGTCCCGTCCAGCCAGTAGGTCTTGCCGCCGATCTCGGCGCGCACGATGACGTGGTCGAAGGCCCCCATGCGCGGCAGGCGGGTATCGAGTCCTTCGCCGCCATAAGCGCTGACCAACACCGGCTCGGCCTTGATATCCAACGCCCGCAGCAGCGCGACAAGCAGCGCACTCTTGGCCTTGCACTCTCCAAAGCGGCGCGCCCAGGTCTTGTCGGCGTCGACCGGCGTGTAGCCGCCGTCGGTCATCACTAGCCCGAGGTAACGCACCTGATCCTGGACCAGCTTCAGGGCGGCGGCGGCGCGGACCTTGGGATCCTGGGACAAGGCCCGGATCTTCGCGGCTTCGGCCCGCAGCGGCGAATCCGGCGACAGTGTGCTTGCCCGCTCATACAGCGGCGCGACCAGGGCCGCCACCTCGGACCAGGCGCGAAAGCTGGTGAGTTCCAGCTCGCGGGTCGGCCAGTAACGCCGCGGCGCGCCGGCCGGTCCGTTCTGGGTCTGCAGGTTCTTGGCCTCCAGCGTCAGTTCCACCATGCCCGCGTGTCGAGACAGCTTCGGTTTCGGGATGGCGCTGCCGGCGCGCCAGGTGATGGCCTCCGTCGCCGGCCAGGTGGCCCGGAACGTCGCCAGGTCGGCGGTCGGGATATCGAGTCTGAATTCGGACCGCCCCTGCATCACCGGATCGAGCCGGGTCGAGGTGTAGGTGAACTCCACCAGGTCGCCGACGCGGAGATCCTCTGGCTGCAATGTGGCCGACAGCCGTCCATCGACCACCAGCTCGAGGGCGGTTTCGCGGCGGATCACCGTGAAGGACTGTTTGGCTAGCAGGTCGATGGGCGCGCCGCCGCGAATGAGGCGCAGCCTGTGCACCGTCACGGTTTCGTGCGCCGGATCCCAGGACAAGCTGATGGTGCCCAGGGCGCCAAGGCCCAGGGCGGTGCGGACCTGGGAGATGCGTTCCAGATAGGTGGACACCCCGTCCGGACCCAGCCTGAGCTGCCGGTCCAGGCGCAGGTTGCGGATCGCGGGCCCAGCCTCCAGCGCGGGGCCGTGCAGCATTGGCGCGGCGGGCTTCACCCAGGCGGGCGGCGGTCCGAACTGAAGGTTGTCCGCCGCCACGGCGGCCGTCGCGCAAAGCCAAAGCAGACCGGCCAGCACAACTTTGAGCAAGGCAGATCCCGTTTTCATCTCGAAACTATAGCGCCGAGCCTCTTGCGGTGGAAAGCCTGATCCAACTCGCGCGCCACCCCCTATTCCAGCGCCCCGTAGATCAGCGCGCGGATCTCCCGCCAGCCGTAGGGGTTGATCGGGTCCTGGGGCGGCATGGGGGGCATGACCTGGGTCATGAACACCACCATCAGCTCCTCGGCGGGATCGACGAAGACGAGGGAGCCGGCGGCGCCGGTCCAGTTGAACTCGCCCACGGAGCCGCTGATGGCCGACGCCGCCGGGTCCAGCATGACGCCGAAGCCGAGGCCGAAGCCCTGGCCGGTGAAGGGGGCGAAGAACGGCTGGCGGCTGGCGGCGGCGACGGTGGCGCCGCCGGTGATGTGGTTCAGAGTCATCAGCTCCAGGGTCTTGCGGCCGAGGATGCGCTGGCCGTCCAGCGCGCCGCGGTTGGCGAGCATGCGGCCGAAACGCTGGTAGTCCGTCGCCGTGCCCACCAGGCCGCCGGAGCCGGAGTGGTAAGTGATGTCGCCCAAGAGCGGGCTGGTCGCCGGGTCGTCGCGCAGGGTGAGCCCGCCGGGCCGCTTCTCATAGAGAGCGGCCAGCCGGGCCGGGTCGCGGGCGTTGAAGCCGGTGTCGGTCATGCCCAGGGGCTCGAAGATCCAGCGCTGCAGGTAGCGGTCGAACCGTTCGCCGGAGATCACCTGCACCAGATGGCCGACGATATCGGTGGAGACGCCGTAGTCGAACTGGTCGCCGGGGTGAAAGCTGAGCGGGGCCTGGGCCAAACGTTCGACCGTGTCGTCCAGGGTCCGCGGCGCCGGCCGCGCCGGGCGACCCTCTGAGGCGGGCCGGGCGGCGTGGGCCTGACCCAGGCCCGACTGGTGGGTGAGCAG
The DNA here is from genome assembly GCA_964202685.1 of Caulobacterales bacterium. Classification (GTDB taxonomy): domain Bacteria; phylum Pseudomonadota; class Alphaproteobacteria; order Caulobacterales; family Caulobacteraceae; genus Phenylobacterium. The sequence goes on along the minus strand of CAXNKO010000050.1, from coordinate 3,501 downwards.
ATGCTGCACCGTCATCGGCCGGGCGGCGGGAATCGTCGCCTTGCGATCGGCGGGATCGCGGACCTTCAGGTCCTTCCAGGCGGGGATGAAGTCGGCCACCGGCTGGTCGAGGCGCACCAGGCCGCGCTCATAGAGCTGCATCAGCGCCACCGAGGTGATCGGCTTGGACATGGAATAGAGCCGGCAGAGGCTGTCGGGGGTCAGGGGCGCGCGGCGGGCGATGTCGCGGAACCCCAGGGCGTTCTCGTGGATCAGCCGGCCGCCGCGCCAGATGTGGGTGGTGACGCCGGGAAAGGCGCCTCGCTCAATCTCGCGCTTGAGGTGGTCGTCGAGATAACCCAGCCGGGTGCTGTCCGCGCCGTCCGCCATCGCCGTGCTCCTGTTTATCCGCGGCGAAGGCTAGGCGGCGGTCCGGGCGGCGGCAAGGATTGACGCAGGTTCCCATGGCGGCTTGGCTGGCGGCTGGTTCAAGGACGAGCGCCTGAAGGAGACGGCGATGATCACCATCTACCACATCGAGGCCCGCCGCTCGGAGCGGGTGGCCTGGCTGATGGAGGAGCTGGGCCTGCCCTATGAGCTCACCTTCACCGAGAAGGACATCATAGCCTCCAGTCAGGCCATCAAGGCGGTGCATCCCATCGGGGCCGCGCCCACCATCCGCGACGGCGACCTGCTGCTCTGCGAGTCGGCGGCGATCCTGGAATACATCATCAACCGCCATGGCGGCGGCCGGCTCGGGGTCCGGCCCGACCAGGCGCAGTACCCGTTATATCTGCAGTGGCTACACTTCGCCGAGGGCTCGGCCATGAGCCGGATCATGGGGGAGTTCATGCTCAAGCCGCTGCTCAAGGAGGTGTCGGTGGACAGGTCGCCGATCGCGCGGCTGCACCTGGGGGCGAGCAAGCGGATGGCGGAGTTCTTCGAGCTGTCGCTGGCCGGCCGGCCATTTTTCGCCGGCGCGGCGTTCACCGCCGCCGACATCATGATGTTCCTGCCGGCCAGCTTCTGTCTGCGGGGCCGCACGGCGGCGGACTATCCGCTGCTGTCGGCCTGGACGGAGCGCATGACCGCGCGGCCGGCCTATCAGCGCATGCTGGCCCGGGCGCTGCCCAACGGCCCGCCGCCCAGCCTGATGGGCTGGCCGAAGGAAAACCCCGCGCCGGGGTGAGGCGCACGGCGTCGCCGGCGGATACATACCGGCGGCGAGCGCCTTGCTCGCGGCCACGAGAATTCTTACTATTACGGGTAAGAGTAAGGAAATCGCCATGCGCATCACCTCGAAGGGCCAGGTGACCATCCCGGTGGAAATCCGCGAGAAGGCGGGCTTGCTGCCGCACACCGAGGTGGACTTCGAGTTCGACGGCAAGGTGGTGCGGATCGTCCGCTCACCGGCGCGCCGCGGCGATGGGCGCGGTGCGCGGCTGGTGGCGCACCTGCGCGGTCGCGGCGACGTGGCCATGAGCACCGACGCCATCATGGCGCTGACCCGGGGCGACTGAGTGAGCGCCGCCCTGGTGGACTCCAATGTCCTGCTCGACGTGATGACCGAGGATTCCCGCTGGTTCGCCTGGGCGGCCGAGGCGATCAGGGGCGCCGCCGAGACCAGCCGCCTGGTGATCAATCCGATTGTCTATGCCGAGGTGTCCGTGCGCTATTCCCGGATCGAGCACCTCGACGCGGCCCTGCCACGGGCGATGTTCGACCGCGAGGCGATCCCCTACGAGGCCGCCTTCCTGGCCGCCAAGGCCTTCGCCGACTACCGGCGCCGGGGCGGATCGCGCGCCTCGACCCTGCCGGACTTCTTCATCGGCGCCCACGCCGCCGTGGCCGGCTACAGTCTCATCACCCGCGACGCGGCGCGCTATCGAACCTATTTTCCGAAAGTGGAGCTTGTGGCGCCGGGGTGAGTGTCGCGCACGACAACGACTACTCCGTGCGGCGGACCACATTGGCGCGGCGGGCCTGGATGTGCGCGAAGAACCGCTGTTTGACGTGGGTGAAGACGGCGGGCGGCAACATCCCGTAGGCGACGCTCGCGGCGCCCTGGCCGGGCAGGAAGCGCAGGTCCGGTCCCGGCCAGATGAACCGGTTGGCCTCGCTGACCACGATCCAGGACCGCGCGCTGTCCAGGCCCAGGCGGATCTTGGTCGCCTTGGGAAGTTCGACCGCGGCCTGCGGATCGGCGGGCTGGGTGTGGGTGACGGGCAGGACATAGACGGTGTTTTCGCCGCGTTCATCGTCAATCGCCAAGATGATCGCGCACGGCCGGTCCTTCACGCCCTCCTCGCGGCCGGCGTCATGTTCGCGCCACCAGAGGTAGGCGTAGCGAACCACAAGACCTGGCCGCGGTTGTGGCCAGGTCACGGCGTCCAGTCGTCAAGTTCATCGTTCAGATGGCCGAACTCAGCCGGAACCTCGGCCTGGGCGATCAACTCCAGCACCCGGTCGGGCAGGTCGGCGGCGGCGATGACTTGCCGGTCACGCTGCCGTAGCCGCTCGTACTCGGCGGCCGAGACCACCACCAGACGGTCGCGGCCATGCTTGGTGATCGTGACCGGCTCGCCAAGGGCCCGATCGGCGAGAGCGCTGTAGTTCTTGATGAAATCCGCCGTGGAAACCCGCATCTCGCCTCCATGAATCACGAATTATACGTATAACTCATTTTATCGCCCCGATCCAGCCGATGTCTCGGTGGGCGGCGCCTTGCCGGCCCCGGCCGCATAGGCCGGGCGCCCGCCCACGCGGCCATGCAACGCCTCGGGACTTGCCCTGGCGGCGGGATTCCCGGACAAGCGGGCCGCAACTCGCCCCGAGGATCCGGATTGACCGCCGAGCTCGCATCGACCGACGCCGTCGACCGCCGCCACCGCAGGCTGGCGCGGGTGCGATTCCTGCGCCGCGCCCTGCCGGCGGCGGCCGGGGTGCTGATGCTGACGGTGGTTGGCCAGGTGACCTGGCGCGGCATTCGCCTGGTGATGATCCCCGAGGCCCCGCCCCCGGCGTCCGGGGTGCGCATGGTCAATCCGGTGTTCACCGGCGAATCCCGCGACGGCAGCCGCTATCGGGTCACCGCGCGCATGGGAACCCGCGCCGATGGCGAGACGCTGAGGATCGCCCTGGACCAGCCCACGGTCAATGTGACCGCGGCGGGCGGATCGGCCACCAACACCACGGCGGCCCACGGGGTGTTTCGCGAGGACGACATGACGCTGCAGCTGGATGGAAACGTGCAGGTCAGGGACGACTCCGGCAATCGGCTGAGTTTCCGCAACGCCGTGTTCGACACCCGCACGGGCCGGCTGTCCGGCCGCGGCGTACAGAGCGAAGTCCGCGGCGCCGAGGTCCGCTCCGAGCAGTACACGGCCGACGAAAAGGCCGGGCGGATGGTTTTCAAGGGCCAGGTCCGAGGCCGGATCGATGGGCAATAGCGCGTGTTCGCGGACACCGATCGTCCTATGGCGCCCGCGTGCGACGCTTTGAATGTGGCGAGCCCGGCGCGGG
>CAXNKO010000049.1:0-9023 GCA_964202685.1 Caulobacterales bacterium | reverse complement strand
GTCCATAGACTTCAGATCGACTGGATCTTTGCGCGACATGCATGGAGGGAATCAAGCCGGGCTGCCGAGCGCCACCAAAAAACACAGGGCGATTCAATCCGTCGCACCAACGCCGCTGGGGGGAGCTGAACGGTTACGCAGCATGCCGCCCATCATTCCGCTCCGAAGCTCAACTGGAACCGGGATCACACGGGATCTGGGCGGAATTCGTAAACCGGCTGGCAAGACCTTACGAATTCATCTGCTTGCGAAGCGGCTGCGAGATTCAGGCGGCGGCGGGCGAAGTCTCCGCAAGCTCGGCCTCGATCGCGGCCACCAGCGCCGACAGCGGCTCGCGCCAGTGCTCGCCGCCCAGCCGGAGCGCATTGTCGAGGGTCGTGGCGCATTCCCCGATCGCATCGAAACCGAACGACCCGGCCGACCCCGCCATTTTGTGCGCCAGGGGCGGGATTTCGCCGGGGGGCAGGTGCGCGCCCAGGGCCGCGGCCAGGACGCCGTGTTCCCGCGCCAGCCGTTCCCGGAACCGGCGGGTCAGGTCGGCCACCACCGCGGCCTCCCGGCCGGGGTCGGGCGCCGGCGCCGCATGGGTCCAATCCGCCACAGCCGTCAGCAGGCTGCGCGCGTCCAGCGGCTTGGCCACATGGCCGTTCATGCCCGCATCCAGGCAGTCGCCGATCTGCTCGGGCAGGGCGGCGGCGGTCAGGGCCACGATCGGCGTCTGCGCACACGGACCGCCCCCCGCGCGGATCGCCCGTGTCGCCGCGAGCCCGTCCATGCCCGCCATCCGCACGTCCATGAAGATGGTGTCGAACGCCGACCGCGCGCAGGCGGCGATGGCCTCCTCGCCGGACACCGCCGTCTCGACCACATGGCCGGCCTGCTCAAGGATGAACTGCGCCAGCTCGCGGTTGAGATCGACGTCATCCACCACCAGGATCCGCCGCGAGGGCGTCGGCGGCGCCAGTTCCTCGTTGTCCTCGCTGGCCTGCGCCCTGACCGGAAAGTCGAGGTTGACCTCGAATGTCGAACCCTGCCCCCGGACGCTGGTCACCGAAATTGTCCCGTCCATCAGCTCGACCAGCGCCTTGGTGATCGCCAGGCCGAGTCCCGTGCCGACGATCTGCCGGCCAGCTGAATCCGGCAACTGCGCGAACCGCTCGAAGATCAGCGCCTGGTGCTCGGCGGCGATGCCCTCGCCAGTGTCCGTCACCTGGATGCGCACGGCCTGGCTGGAACCGGCGTCGTGGGTGACCTCGACCGTCACGTTGACCCCGCCGGCGCGCGGGTACTTGATCCCGTTCGAGACCAGATTGAGCAATATCTGCCGGACCCGGTCGCCATCGCCGCTCAGGCTGGACGCCAGCGCCTCATCGACGACCAGATCGAGCACCAGGCCCTTCGCCTCCGCCAGCGGCGTGGCCAGTTCCATCACGCTCGTGAGCACCTTCGCGAGCGAGAATGGCGACCGCCGTATCGCCAGGCCGCCGCGCTCCATCGCCGAGACGTCCAGCACGTCGTTGACGATCGAAAGGGTGGCGCGGCTGGCGGACTCGACCAGCGAGGCGAAGCGCTGGTCGCGGGGGGTGAGGTCGTTGGATTGGGCCAGGAGGTTGGAGAAGCCCACGACGCTGTTCAGCGGCGTGCGAAGTTCGTGGCTCATATTGGCCAGGAAGTCCGACTTGGCCTGCGCCGCCGCCTCCGCCCGCTCACGCGCCACCAGCAGGGCGTCGGCCAGCGCCTGCTGCTCGGTCACGTCGCGCATGACATCATACAGCGCCATCAGCTTGCCGGTGTGGGGGTCAAACGTGGCCCGCGGACAGCCCTCGAGCCAGCGCCAGCGGCCGTCCTTGTGCCGGGCCCGCAGCCGCATCCGGATCGGCGGCGCGTCCGGACCCAGCTTGATGATCGCCGCCAGTTCCGCGCCGCCGCGGGCCACGTCGTCGGGATGCAGGAACGCCTCCATACGCCGGCCCACCAGCTCATCCGGCGCATAGCCCAGCATCTGCACGCTGGCGGCGCTGATATAGGTCATGGTGGTGTCGGGATCGTAGCGCACGATGATGTCGCGGGCGGCGGTGGCGATGGCTTCCAGGCGTCCTTCACTGATCGACAGGGCGTCGCGCGCCGCCACCGCCTCATCGCGCGCCTCGCTCAGGTTCTGTTCCACCCCGCGCCGCCGGGCCAGCGCCAGGGCGACCGGCATGCCCGAGAACGCCAGCAGCGCCAGCAGGATCTGCAGACTGTACAGCCGCGCCGTCGTACTCCCGATGGCGGGTTCGATCGGCCCCAAGCCCAGCGCGGTGGCGGCGATGGCCGCGCAGGCGATCAGCGTCAGCGCCAAGGCGGCGCCGGAGGGCTGCAGTACGAAGGCGGCCAGGATCAGCAGCATCGGGGCCGCCGCCATCAGGTCGATCCTCGACTGGCCGAAGATCAGCGCCAGCGCGGCGGCGAAGGCCAGCCAGAACACCGCCGCGCGCAGGGGGGCAGCGAGCCGCGCAGGGCCTCCGCCACGGTCCCGCCCAGCAGCACCGCCATGGCAGGCACGAAAATCAGCAGTCCCAGGCCATCGGCGATCAGCCAGGAGAGGAACAGTTCCTGCGGCGATGCGCCCTTGTACAGCCACAGGACCAGGGTGGCGATCGCCGCGGAGCACACCGATCCCACCAAAGCCGCCAGCAACACCCGGCTGATGCGTGATGGACGCGGCCGGTCGAACCTCCCCACGAACCCCGGCGCCAACATCCAGCCGCAGATGAGGATTTCGACCACATTGGCGGCCGAGCAGAACACCGCGATCACCCAGCCGTTGCCGGCGGCAAGATTGGCCGCCCCATTGGCCAGGTAGCCGGCGATCACCAGCAGAGCCCACCGCCGCCGGTCGCTGTGCAGCAGCGCCGCCACCACGATGGCGTTGGCGGCCCAAACGGCGGAAATCTCCGTGTGGTCCCGGGTCAGCAGGATGCTGACCGCGGCGGTGACGAACACCGCGGCCGCCAGGGCGAGGGCGTCGCGGCCGGCTTTGGCGTCGATGGGTCCGATCATGCGCCCAGCCATAGTCCTACCCGATCGACAATTGGTTTAGCCTCGCAGGGCGCGGCATGGATTAGCGTCTGGGGTACCTGAGTCGCGCCTGCTATCCACAGTCACGATTGACAGACCATTCGTAGAATGATCGCAATCGGGTGAAAGTTGAGGCGGCGCGGACCATGACCGGACGGATACTCGTCGCCGAAGACGACACCATCCTCCGCGAATTCATCGCCCTGGGCCTGAGCGAGCAGGGCTATATCGTCACCCAGGCGGCCAATTTGGCGCAAGCCCTGGCGTTGGCGCGGACCGGCGGCTTCGATCTGTGGCTGCTCGATCGCCAGGTGCCCGGCGGGGACGGCCTCACGGCCTTGCGCGATCTGCGCGGCGCGGGCCTGGCCACGCCGGCCCTGGTGCTCACCGCCGCACGCACGGTTGAACAACGCATCGAGGGCCTGGAGGCGGGGGCCGACGATTACCTGACCAAGCCGTTCTCCATCGCCGAACTGGTCGCCAGGGTGCGCGCGCTGCTGCGCCGGCCGGCGGCGCTCAACCCATCTGTGCTGCGGCAGGGCGCCGTGGCGCTGCACCTGCAGGAGCGGCGCTTGTTCATCGGCGACAGGGAAGTGGTGATCACCGCCAACGAGTGGCGATTGCTGACCCTGCTGGCCCAGAGCCCCGAGGTGGTGTTCACCCGCGCCCGGATCGCCCTGGAGACCGGCGTTTCCGCGGCCGCCAGCGAGTCGGCCGTCGATCACATGGTCAGCCGCCTGCGCCGCAAGCTCAGCGACCATGGCGCGCCGGCGATGCTGCGGACCGTGCGCGGCCATGGGTTCGCTTGGGGATCCGCTTTAACCTAGTGCATCGATCCAAACGAAGGCGACAGCCGAGGCTTGGAAAATTGATGCATAAACAAAAGCCTAGTGATCCGCCACATGAACGAAGTGAATGTGTCGGAACACTAGGTTCAACCGCCGTCTGGAGAATGCGCATGGAACTCTGGGAACTCATCGCCCGCGAACAGGTGCGGGAGACCTTCACCCGCTATTCCACCGCCGGCGACGGCGGCCGGCTGGAGGATCTGGTCGCCCAGTTCGCCGCCGACGCCACCATGGAGGTGCCGCCCAGCGCCCCGGCGGCCGGCCGCGCGGCGATCGTCGAAATGCTGCGCGCCGCCGCCATGGGCTCACGCCCGCCGGTGGCCTTCGAGGGTCAGAAGCCGATCGTCCGGCACTTCACCACCAATATCCATTTCCGCTCGGTGGCCCCCGACCGCATCGAGACCACCGCCTATTTCTGCGCCATGACCGCCCTGGGCCCCGACCACTGGGGGCGCTATTTCGACGTGCTGGTCCCGCAGGACGGCCGCTGGCTGTTCGCCCACCGCATCGCCCGGTCCGAAGGCTGGTCCCCCGGCGGCTGGTACGACGGCAACCTCACGGCGGCGTTGAGCGGCTGATCGGGATCGTCAGCTCAGCGGCGAGAACCGCGCGTCGGCCAGCGCGCCCATGGCGTCGGCCAGCATCACCCGGTCGGACGTGGTCATCCGCTGGCAGAGGCGGATCGCGACCCTGGGGTCGATGTCGTGGGCCAGGATGGCGTCGCACAGCGCCCGGCGACCGGCGAACACGTCGGCGAACCGCCGGCCCAGGGCCGCCGACAGCTCGTCGGTCTCCAGGGCCCGTAGCGTCGGGCCATAGCGCTCCATGTCGCGCCAGAACTTCACCAGCCGCGCCAGCCCCTTGGCCTTGGCCGCGGCCTGCTGGTCGAGGCGCGGGACGATCACGTCGCGCAGGTCGCTGAGCGAGACCTCGAAGGTGCGGTGATACTGGCTGGTGGGGACCTCCGGAACCTCAAGCGGCGCAAGCTCGGCGCCCACCGCCTCGGCCAGCGCCCCGGTGAGCACGTTGCGGTGCATCACCGCATAGACCAGGCTCATGCCGATCACCGGCGGCGGGGCGACGGTGGGATCGGTGAACCGCCCGCCCCGGCCCGCCCAGTGGGTCTGGTGGTAGAGGCGGTAGTAGCGGACCTTGTCCAGGTCCACCCTGGCCCCGCCGGCCGCCTCATAGGCCGCGAACGCCTCCGGCAAGGGCACGAAAGGCTGCAACAGGTCGCGCAGGCACAGCATCCCCAGGTCCGACATCGGGTCGCCGTAGTCGACGATCTCCCAGTCCAGCAGCGCGCTCACCCGGCCGTCCTTGAACAGAAAGTTGCCCGGGCCGCAGTCGCTGTGGGCGATCACCGGATGGGCCGGGTCGGCCGGTATGGTCTGTTCCAGCAGGTCCAGGCTGAGGATGATCAGCGGGTCGGCGCCCTGGTCCAGGGAACGCCTGCGCATGACGCCGATATAGTCGCGCACCATCTCCCCCACCGGCCTTGGCGCGCCCAAGCCCTCCACCGGGGTCGCGGCGACGTCGATGCGGTGCAGGGCGGCCAGCTGGGCCATGAAGTCGGCCGCCACCGCGGAGCGTTCTTGTGGCGATTTCAACCCGCGGAAATTGGCGTCGCCCTCCACGAACCCCATGATGTGGGCGCGGCTCTCCGGGATCGAGGCGATGTAGGGCGGCGCACGCACGCCGGCATCCCTCAGCGGCCCCGAGAACGCCTTCAGCACCGCGGCCTCGCGCCGCACCGCCTCGGGCTCTTCGCTGGCCCCGCCGCCCACCAGATCATAGGTCAGATAGGCCCGCAGCCGCCGGCCATCGGGGTAAACCAGGGTGATCTCGGCCCCCTCCCGCGACGCCCCGCCGCCGCCCCGCGGCCTGATGTCCTCCAGCACGGCGCCGGCAGCGGCCTCAACCTGGGCCACCAGATGCGGCGGCAGCAGTTGATCGGGCGAGGCGGCGGTCATGGATCTCAACCCTTGCACATGAAAACGCCGCCGGCCGGAGGGCTCCGACCGACGGCGTATTTCAATTGTAGCCCGGTCTAGGCGTCGGCCAGGCCGACGATGGCCACGGCGCTGACGTTCTGGTTCGGCATGCCGCCCAGATTGTGGGAGAGCCCGAACACCGGCTGCTGCTTGCGCTGGCGCTCGCCGGCCCGGCCCAGCAGCTGCAGATAGTTCTCATAGATCATCCGCAGGCCCGAGGCGCCGATCGGGTGACCGAAGCACTTCAGCCCGCCGTCGATCTGGCAGGGAATGGCCCCGTCGGCGTCGAACATGCCGTCCATCACATCCTTCACCGCCCCGCCCTCGGCTGAGACCCCCAGGTCCTCCATGGTCACCAGCTCGGTGATCGAGAAGCAGTCATGCACCTCCATCAGCGAGATCTGCTTGCGCGGATCGGTGATGCCGGCCTCCTTGTAGGCGTGGGCCGCGGCGATGCGGGTGGTGTGGAAATAGCTGCCGTCCCAGCCGGCGCCCTGCATTTCCCAGCCGTTCGACACCGACAGCTGCAAGGCCTTGACCGTCACCAGGTCCTTCTTGCCCAGGGCGCGGGCGATTTCCGGGGTGGTGACGATGGCGCAGGCGGCGCCGTCCGACACCCCGCAGCAGTCGAACAGACCCAGCGGCTCGGCGATCATCGGGGCCGCCAGGCACTGCTCCTCGGTGATCGCCTTGCGCAGGTGGGCCTTGGGGTTCTTGGCCCCGTTGGCGTGGCTTTTCACCGAGACATGGGCGATGGCCCGCTTGAGGTCCTCGGCCGAAACCCCGTGCTTGGCCCGGTAGGCTGAGGCGATCTGGGCGAAATTGCCCGGCGCCGAGCCGGAGACGCCGATCATGTCCGAGACGATGCCGCGGCTGCGCACCGGCAGGCCGCCGTAGCCGGTGTCCTTCAGCTTCTCCACGCCCATGGCGAGCGCGATGTCGCAGGCGCCCGAGGCCACCGCATAGACCGCGCCGCGGAACGACTCGGTGCCGGAGGCGCAGTAGTTCTCCACCTTGGTCACGGCGATATTCGGCAGCCTGAGCGCCATGGACAGCGGGATGCCCGAGGGCCCGACGCTGACCCCGTCAAAGCCAACCCCCAGCCAGGCCGCGCCGATCTGGCTGACGTCGATGCCGGCGTCGGCCAGCGCCTCGGTGAACGCCTCCACCATCAGCCCGTCGGCGTCGGCGTCCCATCGCTCGCCGAAGCGCGCGCAGCCCATGCCCAGTATGGCGACCTTGTCTCTGATTCCGCTGGCCATTTTCGAGGTCCTCTCCTACTCGGCCGCCAAGGCCGACTGGGCCGGCGCGCGGTAGTCCGGCACGGCCTTCCAGAAATATTTCACGAATCCACGCATCTCGTCGACCGCCTTGATGCGGAACATCACCCGCATGGCCGCGCCCACCACCACGTCGTCCGCCTCCACGTCGGCGAAGTCCATGGTGATGCGACCGCCCTCGTCGAACTCCACCGCGCCATAGTAATTCGGCGGATCCGGCGAGTAGGACAGGCTGTCGGCGGTGTAGGTGAGGATCCGCGCCCGCCGGTCGGCCAGGGGATAGTCCTCCTGGGTGCCGATGGCCCGGTCGTTCTGGGCGACGCTGATTTCGCTCTTGGGAAACTGCACGGTGCCGGTCTTCGAGCACTTGCCGCCCACCAGGGCCAGAACGGCCTTGCGGTTGCGGTAGAGCGCGGTCAGCGAGGTCTTCTGATCGGCCTCGGCGCGCATGCCCCGGTCCAGGGCCAGCAGGCCGGCGAAGAACAGATACTTGATGTAGTTGGGTTCCGGCTTGCGCCGCGCCAGCCAGCCCGAGACCCCCAGGCCGCGGACGCAGCCGGCCACCTTGGCGGTGGCGCGGAACACCAGCACGTCGCAGCCCTGGCCAAAGCCCACCACCACAATGGTCTGGCCGGGCTTGGCGGTTTCCAGGGCGTGGGCCAGCAGGATCAGCGGCTGGGCGCAGCCGGCGTCGCCCAGCACCGCGCCCAGCGGCTCCACCACCGCCTCGGCCCTGACCCCGCAGGCCTTGGCCACCGCGTCGTTCACACCCTTCATTGGCGCGCCCATGACGAACAGGTCGATGTCGGCCGCCGCCACCCCGGTCTTGGCCAGGGCCGCCTTGATCGCCGCCGGCGCCACCTTGGCGTAGCCCTCGTCGCGGATGAAGCGGGCCTCCCAATTGTAATCGAATTCCTGACCCTCGGCGCGGAAGTGGTCGACGAAGTCGATGGAGGCGCTGTGGCCGCCGACGAACTCGGCCGCCACCTCGGCGTCGCCCACCAGGATCGCCGCCGCCGCGTCGCCGTTGTTCATCTCCAGCTCCGAGGCCGGCGCCGGGCGGCGCTTCTCGGAGGCCACGCACAGCACCTCGCCGGCCCCGCCCTTGGCCGCGTAGAGCGCGTCCAGCAGCGCCGAGGTGGCCGCCCGCTGGCTGCCGGTGACGTCCATGGAGCCCACCCCGTCGGCGAGGTTCAGCGCCTCCTTCACCACGCCGGCGTTCTGGCGGTCGGCGAACGGCAGGCTGGTGGAGGCCATCACCACCTTGGCGACCCGGGCCCGGTCCAGGTCGATGAGGCAGTCGCGGGCCGCCTCCACCGACATGGTCAGAGCGTCCTCGTCCCAGCCGGCCATGGCCCGCTCGCCCTTGCCCAGGCCGCGAAGCGCCCCGTTGAACCAGGCGTTGGCCGCCGCCACAGACTGCCTCTGCAGCCGAAGGCGCGGCACATAGGCCCCGACGGCGATGATGCCCACCATGATCGTCTCCCATACGTTGACAGTCGTTTGGACGAGGATGGCCGCAAGATCAACGGGGCAGGCCAGCGAAGTCGCCCCCCGGCCCCGGCAAAAGAAAAGGGCCGCCCCGAAGGGCGGCCCTTGCAGAGATCGTCCAGGCGCCTTGGCCTAGATGACGCTGGCGTCCGAGATATCGGCGATGGTGCGGCCCACCAGGACGATGCCGTCCTCGTAGGGTCCGTTGTCGTTACCGCTGTCGCCGAACACCATCACATCGACACCCACCTGCACCGCCACGACGTCGATGCCGGCCGCGATCTGGGCGTTGGCGAAGGCCACCGCCGAGGCCACATCGCCGGCCGAGCCTTCCGTATAGCTGTTGCCGG
>CAXNKO010000048.1:0-9029 GCA_964202685.1 Caulobacterales bacterium | reverse complement strand
CCGGCGGGGTTTTCTCCGACCCGCCGCCGTTCTTGACCTTCTACCCCGCGGTGCTGTTCGCCACGGTGGTGGCCGGGGCCAGGGGCGGTCTTCTGGCGGTGCTGCTGAGCGCCGCGGCCGAGATGATGCTGTTCCACCAGCCGACGGATCGCTTCCTGGCCGGGCAGGGGGCGGAGCTGGCGATGTTCACCCTCACGGCGTCGCTGCTGGTGGCGATAGCCCGCGCCCTGCGGCGGGGCATGTCGCAGCGGGTCGCGGTCGAGGAACAATTCCGCATCGCCCAGGATGGCGCCATCGACGCCTTCGTCATCCTCGAGCCGATTTTCGAGGACGGGCGAATCGTCGATTTCCTCTGGACCTACGCCAATCCCGCCGCCGACCGCGCGGCCCCCGAGGGAGTGAAGGGCTATACCGGCCGGCGGATGAGCGAGGTGTTTCCCGGTCAAACCGGCGTACGGCTGATCGCACGGCTGATCAGCCTGACGGCCGGCGAGGGCATGGACGAGGTCGAGGACAGGTGGATCATTGACGGCGAAGTGCGGTGGATGCGCTCGTTCGGGGTGCGGCTGAAGACCGGCGTCGCGGTCACCTATCGCAACATCAGCGCCCAGCGGTTCGCCGAGGAGGCGCTGCGGGAGGGCGAGGCGCAGATCCAGGTGCTGTTAAACTCCCTGCCGCAGCTGCTGTGGTCCAGCCGCCCGGATGGCTATTGCGACTTCTTCAGCCCGCAATGGACCCGCTACACCGGCCTGCCGCCGGAGCAGTTGTTGGGCATGGGCTGGCTCGACACTATCCACCCCGAGGACCGCGACCACGTGGCGCAGGTCTGGCGCCAGCTGATCGACGGGGCTCCGCCGGATCATATCGAGTACCGGATCCGCAGCCGCGACGGCGCCTGGCGCTGGTTCAGCGGTCGGGTCTCTTTCGTCCGCGACCAACGCCGCAGGATCCGGCGCTGGTATGGGTCGGCCAGCGACATCACCGAGTCCGTGGAAGCCCGGCGCGACCTGGAGGACCGGGTCGCCATGCGCACCCGCGATCTGGAGGCCAGCGTCGCCGAGCGGACCCGGGTCGAGGCGTCCCTCGCCCAGGCCCAGCGCCTTGAGACCGTCGGCCGATTGACCGGCGGCGTCGCCCACGATTTCAACAACCTGCTCACTGTGATCATCGGCGGTCTGGACATGATCCTGCGCCGGCCGGAGGACGTCGATCAGGTCAGGCGGCTGGCCGAAGCGGCCCTGGCGGCCGGCCGGCGGGGCGAACGGCTGACCCGGCAGCTGCTGGCCTTCTCCCGGCGCCAGGAACTGAAGCTGGAGGTGACCGACATCGCCAGCCTGATCGCCCATATCGAACCCCTGGTCCGCCAAGCCACGGGGGAGGCCCTGGAGCTGGTTATCGCCTGCGACGCCGATGCGGGCGCCAGCCGCCTGGACACCGCCCAGTTCGAGGCCGCTTTGCTCAACCTTGTGGTCAACGCCGTCGACGCCACCGCGCCGGGCGGTCGCATTTGCATCGAGGCCAAGCGGGTAAGTCTGGCTGAGGGCGACGTGGCTGGCGCCGACGCCGGCGATTATGTTTGCATCGCGGTTTCCGACACCGGTGGTGGGATGCCGCCGGAGGTGCTGGAGCGGGTGTTCGAACCCTTCTTCACCACCAAGGAGGCGGGCAAGGGGACCGGACTGGGTTTGGCCCAGGTGTACGGCTTCCTTGGCCAATGCGGCGGAGCGGTGACGATCGACAGCGAGGTGGGGGCGGGCTCCACCGTGCGGATGCATCTGCCGCTGGCCTCCCAGGCGGCGGCGCAGACCACCCTCGAAGCCGGCGCCCCCCTTGCGCCTAAAGTCATCGGCGCCCGGGTTTTGCTGGTGGAGGACGATGCGGCCGTGCGGGCGGTGACCGAGGCGCTGCTGGCCGAGATGGGCTGCGACGTGGCGTGCGAGGCCGAAGGCGCGCCGGCCCTGCGGCGTCTTCAGCAGGGCGAGGCCTTCGACATGGTGATCTCCGACATCGTCATGCCCGGCGGTATGAGCGGCCTCGATCTGGCCCGCGCTGTCGCCGCGGCGCGGCCGGACGTGCCGGTGGTGCTGACCACAGGATACACCGGCGACCAAAGCGGCCCAGCGGACGAAATCGACTGGCCCGTGCTTCGCAAGCCGTTCAGCGCCGATGAGCTCGGCCGGATGGTGCGTCTGGCCCTGGGCCGCAAGGAACCCATGACCGCCGACGGTTAGCGCATTCGGCGCTAAAGGTGCGACGCTGTCGCCCCCTTCAGTCGGCTTCGCCGCCGGCCCCCCCCGAGGGGGGAGGATCTCTCAGTCAGGCCGCCGCTGTCGCCGCCACCCGCGCGTACCAGGCGGCGATGGCCTTGTTGGCCGGGTTGAGCGCCTGGCCGACGCCGAAGCCGAACCGCAGGAAGACGAACAGATAGATGTCGGCCAGGGTGAACCGTTCGCCGACAATCCAGGTGCGCCCGGCGATCAACCCGTCCAGCCAGGTCAGCCGCTCCTGGGCCAGGGTTTTCAGGTCGTCGGCCGCCTGGGGGATGCAGCGCATGCGGTTGTGGTACAGTTTGAACCCCTCGGCGAAGCGGACGCCGTTGGCCATCGGTTCGACGATGTTGAGGTCGATGCGCCGGGTCCACATGCGGGTGATCGCCCGTTCCTCGGCCGTGGTCCCGATCAGCGGCGGGTCGGGGAACAGCTCGTCCAGGTACTCGCAGATGGTCATGGCCTCGGCCAGCACCACCCCGTCGGCCAATTCCAGGCAGGGCAGCTGGCCGCCGGGGTTCTTGGCCAGATAGGCGGGCTGGCGGTTCTCGCCGCCGATCAGGTCCACCGGAACGGTGTCGATCACGGCGCCCTTGGCGGCCAGGAAGGCCATGACGATGGTCGGATAGGGGCCGCCGCAGACGTAAAGCTTCACGCCGGCGCCTTCTCCGCCACCCGCGCCGTCATCCGCTCGTGCCAGGCGCCGATCGCCCGATTGGCCGGGTTGAGCGGCTGGCCCACCGTGGCCCCGAACCGCAGGAAGCAGAACAACAGGATGTCGGCCAGGGTGAACCGCTCGCCGGCGATCCAGGTGCGGCCGGCGATCAGGCCGTCCAGCCAGGTCAACCGCTCCTGGGCCAGGGTCTTAAGGTCGTCCGCCGCCTGGGGAATGCAGCGCATGCGGCTCTGGAACATCGCCAGGCCGTCGGAATAGCGAAAGCCGCTGGCCATGGGCTCGACCATGTTGAGATCGATGCGCCGGGTCCACATCCGGGTGATCGCCCGTTCCTCCGCCGTGGTTCCGATCAACGGCGGGTTGGGGTGGATCTCCTCCAGGTACTCGCAGATCGCCAGGATCTCGGCCAGCACGACGCCGTTGTCGAGTTCCAGGGCGGGAGACTGGCCGGAGGGGTTCTTGGCCAGGAAGGCCGCCTGGCGGTTTTCGCCGCCGCGCAGGTCGAGCTTGACGGTCTCGACGCTGACGCCCTTCTCGGCCAGGAACATCGCCACCACCGCGGGATTTGGGCCAATGCTGGTGTAAAGTTTCATCGCATCCTCCGCATCTGTGCGGCGAGCATCTGGACAGGCTAACGCAGCGGTGATCAAGCGAGTCTTTGGCGTGCATTGCCGACGATCCCATATGATCCTCAGTTGCGGGCGCTGAGTCGCGCCAAGGACCGATCCCGCCATGCGGCACGCCGAAGTGACCCTGGACGACAAATACCTCGCCACCGAGGGCCGGGTGTTCATCACCGGGGTGCAGGCGCTGATCCGCGTGCTGCTGGACCGCCACCGGCTGGACGCCGCGGCGGGGCTGAGCACCGCGGGCTTCGTCTCCGGCTACCGGGGCTCGCCGCTGGGGGGCCTCGACGTCCAGGCGCACCGGGCCCAGGCCCACCTGGATGGGGCCAACGTCATCTTCAAGGAGGGGCTGAACGAGGATCTGGGCGCCACCGCGGTCTGGGGCAGCCAGCAGGCCAATCTGTTCGCCGGGGCCAAGTACGACGGGGTGTTCGGCATGTGGTACGGCAAGGCGCCCGGCGTCGACCGCACCGGCGACGCCTTCAAGCACGCCAACTTCGCCGGGGTCTGGCCCAAGGGCGGGGTGGTGGCGGTGGCCGGCGACGACCATAGCTGCAAGTCCTCCACCCTGCCGTCGCAGTCGGAGTTCGCCTTCCAGGATTTCGAGATGCCGGTGCTGGCCCCGGCCGATGTGCAGGAGGTGCTGGACTTCGGCCTCATGGCCTATGAGCTGTCGCGGTTCTCAGGCCTGTGGGTGGGGCTGATCGCGCTGGCCGACACCATGGATTCCGGCCAGACCATCGACGTGACGCTCGCCCGCCACAAGTTCGTGACCCCCACCGGCTTCGCCCTGCCCCCCGGCGGCCTCGGCATCCGGCTGAAGGACCAGCCCCTGGACAAGGAGCGGCGCTTACGCACCCAGAAGCTCCCGGCGGCGCTGGCCTGGGCGCGGGCCAACCGCATCGACCGGGTAATGCTGGCCGCGCCGCGGCCGCGGCTGGGCATCGTCTGCCATGGCCAGGCCTACAAGGACGTGGTCGAGGCCCTGGCGGCCATGGACATCACCCCGGCCGAGGCCGCCGCCATGGGCCTGGCCATCTACAAGGTGGGCATGCCCTGGCCGCTGGAGCCGATGGGAATCCGCGCCTTCGCCGCCGGCCTGGAGACGCTGTTGGTGGTGGAGCACAAGCGCCCGCTGGTGGAGGGCCAGGTGCGCTCGGCCCTCTATGACCTGCCGGCCCACGCCCGACCGCGGGTGATCGGCAAGACCGACGAGCAGGGACACCCGCTGCTGTCGGAGCTGGACTCGCTGTCGGTGGCCGAGGTGGCGCTGGCCATCGCCGACCGCCTGCCGCCGGGGCCGCACATGCCGGAGGTCAATGACTATGTGGCCCGGGTCTCGGCCTCCTCCATGGCCGCGGTGACGCTGGCCGCCACCCAGCAGCGCAAGCCGTTCTTCTGTTCCGGCTGCCCGCACAACACCTCCACCCGCCTGCCGGAGGGCTCCCGCGCCCTGGCCGGGATCGGCTGCCACTACATGGCCACCTTCGCCGATCCCAACACCGATCTGGTCAGCCACATGGGCGCGGAAGGCGTCAGCTGGGTGGGCGCCGCGCCGTTCACCACGGAAGAGCATGTGTTCGTCAATCTCGGCGACGGCACCTACAATCACTCCGGCTCGCTGGCGATCCGCGCCTCGGTGGCGGCCAGGAGCCACGTCACCTACAAGCTGCTCTACAACGACGCCGTGGCGATGACCGGCGGCCAGCCCACCGAGAGCGGCTTCACCCCGGCCCAGATCACCCGCCAGCTGGCCGCCGAAGGGGTGGCGCGCACGGTCATCGTCGCCGAGGATCCTGACCGCTACGACGGCGCCCAGGATCTGGCCCCCGGCGTCGAGGTCAAGCCGCGCGCCGAGCTGATGGCGGTGCAGCGGGCGTTGCGCGACACCCCGGGCGTCACCGTGCTGCTCTACGACCAGGTCTGCGCCAACGAGAAACGCCGCCGCCGCCGGCGCGGCCGTCTGCCGCCGGCCCCCATGCGGGTGATGATCAACCCCCTGGTCTGCGAGGGCTGCGGCGACTGTTCCCGGGCCTCCAACTGCATCTCGGTGGAGCCGCTGAACACCCCCTTCGGCCGCAAGCGCAAGATCAACCAGTCCACCTGCAACCAGGATTACTCCTGCCTGCAGGGCTTCTGCCCGTCGTTCATCACCGTCGAGGGGGCCGCCAACGCCGCCCGGGCCGAGGCGGCGGCGCTGACGGCGGAGGCCACCCCGCTGCCGGCGTTCGAGCCGCTGACCGGCGTGCGCAACATCCTGTTCACCGGGGTGGGCGGGGCTGGCGTCACCACCGTGGCCTCGATCCTGGCCATGGCCGCCCATGTGGACGGCCGCATGGCCTCGGCGGTGGACATGACCGGCCTGGCGCAGAAGGGCGGCGCGGTGACCAGCCATGTGCGCATCGGCGAGGCCGAGACCGCCGTGGTCGGCGGCCGCATTCCCGCCGCCAGCGCCCATGTGCTGATCGCCTGCGACCTGTTGGTGGCGGCAGGCGCCGACGCGCTGTCGCTCTACGCCAAGGATCGCACCATCGCGCTGGGCAACGGCGACTTCGCCCCCACCGCCGACTTCGTCACCGACCGCGACGTGCGCTTCGACGCCGGCGAGATGGCCCGGCGCATCAAGGCCGCCACTCGCTCCTACGACGAATGCCCCGCCCACCACCTGGCCGAGTCCCGCCTGGGGGACGCCATCTTCGCCAATATGATCATGCTGGGCTTCGCCTGGCAGAAGGGGCTAATCCCGGTCTCCAGCCACGCCCTCTACCGGGCCATCCGCCTGAACGGGGTCGACGCGGAGCCCAATCTGCAGGCCTTCGAACTGGGCCGCATGGCCGCCCACGATCCCGCCAGCCGTGGTGAACCCGAAAACGCCGGCCCCACCCCGCAGACCGAGCCGCTGCCGGAGCTGATCGCCCGGCGGATCGCCGACCTCGCCGCTTATCAGGACACGGCCTACGCCGCCCGCTACGCCCGTCAGCTGCAGCCGATCCAGGCGCTCGCGAACGACGCCCTGACCCGCGCTGCCGCCGTCAGCCTTTACAAGCTGATGGCGATCAAGGACGAGTACGAGGTGGCCCGTCTGTATACGGACGGCCGCTTCCAGGCCTACCGCGACGAGACCTTCGCCGGCGGCAAGGCCAAGGTCTGGCTGGCCCCGCCGATCCTCAGCCTCAAGGACGCTGACGGCCATCCGCGCAAGATCGCCTTCGGCGGCTGGATGCTGCGGCTGGGCTTTCCGCTGCTGGCCAGGCTCAGGCGCCTGCGCGGCTCAGCCCTGGATCTGTTCGCCCACAGCGAGGAGCGCCGGGCCGAACGCCGACTGCTGGCCGACTATGAGGCGGACCTGCAACGCCTGATCGCCGAGTTCACCGCCGACCGCGCCGCCCTGGCCGTGGAGATCGCCGCCCTGCCGCAGGAAATCCGCGGCTTCGGCCACGTCAAAGCCGCGGCAATGGCGAAGGCCGCGGCGGCGCGGTTGCGGCTGTGGGCGGCGTGGGCGGCGAAGGGGTGCTGGAGACCTACCAGGGGTCCTGCCACTGCGGGCGCATTCGTTTCGAGATCGACGCCGATCTCGTCCATGTGCGGGTCTGCGACTGTTCGGTCTGCCGCAAGCGCGGCGCGTTGATCCATCGCCTCCCGCCGGAACAGTTCCGCCCCCTGACCCCGCTTGAGGACGCCGCGCTCTATCAGTGGGGCACCCACACAGCGCGGGACTATTTCTGCCCGACCTGCGGCATCCTCCCGTTCCGGGGGCCGAGGACCGCCGAGGATGTCTGGGGCGTCAATGTGCGCTGTCTCGACGGCGTTGACCTCGACTCGATCCCGATCAAGCGGGTGTTCGGAAGCAGGTTGCCGTGACGTTCAAGTGTACCGGCGACGTTGGATAAGGGCGGTCTTTTCGCCGCTCATTTCGCCCCCGTTCCCATCCCCGCCCGCTTCCGCTACCTCTGACCGATGACCAGCTTCGACTTCGACGCGGTGATCGTCGGCGCGGGCGCCGTGGGCCTGGCCTGCGGTTACGCCCTGGCCAACCGTGGCCAGTCGGTGGCGGTGCTGGAGGCGGAGGCGGCCATCGGCCAGGGGGTGTCCTCGCGCAATTCCGAGGTGATCCACGGGGGGCTCTACTATCCCACCGGTTCGCTGAAGGCGCGGCTGTGCGTGGCGGGACGGCGCGCGCTCTATCCGTTCCTGGACCGGCATCGGGTGGCCTATGACCGCTGCGGCAAGCTGGTGGTGGCCACCCATCCAGACGAGGTGGAGAAGGTCGAGGCGATCCTGCGCCAGGCTGAGGCCAATGATGTGGAGGCGATGACCCGGCTGACCCGTGCCCAGGCCCTGGCCCTGGAGCCGCAGCTGCATTGCGAGATGGCGCTGATGTCGGCCGAGAGCGGGGTGTTCGACAGCCATGGCTATATGGCCGCCCTGGAGGGCGAGATCGGCGGGGCCGGCGGCGCGGTGGTCTGCGCCACCCCCTTCGAGGCCGCGACGCCCCTGGACGGGGGCGGCTTCACCGTGCGAACCGGCGGCGCCGATCCGGCCACGCTGACCACCCGGCGGCTGGTCACCGCGGCGGGGCTGGGCGCCCAGGACGCCGCCGCCCGCATCGAGGGCTTTCCGGCGGCGGCGATCCCCAAGGCCTTCTTCGGCAAGGGGGTCTATTTCCGCCTGCAGGGCAAGGCGCCCTTCCAGCGGCTGATCTATCCGCCGCCGATCCACGGGGCGCTGGGCACCCACTACCGGCGCGACCTGGGCGGCCAGGCGGTGTTCGGGCCGGACCTCAATTATGTGGATCATCCCGACTATTCGGTCGACGCCAGCGCGGCGGCGGCCTTCAGCCGTTACATCCGCAAGTTCTGGCCGGGCCTGCCCGACGGCGTGCTGGCCCCCGACTACGCCGGCGTGCGCCCGAAAATCCACGGCCCCGACGAATCGCAGCCGGACTTCCGCATCGACGGACCGGAGGTGCATGGGATCGCCGGCCTGGTGGCGATGTTTGGCATCGAAAGCCCGGGTCTGACCGCCTCCCTGGCCATCGGCGAGCTGGCGGCCGAGCTGCTGGAAACCTGAGGACCCGCCCATGAAGACCCGCATCACCGAACTGCTGGGGGTGGAGCATCCCATCGTCCAGGCGCCCATGGGCTGGATCGCCCGGGCTCAGCTGGCCTCGGCGGTGTCCAACGCCGGCGGCCTGGGCATCATCGAGACCTCGTCGGGGGCCCTGGAGGAGGTGCGCGCCGAGGTGGGCAAGATGCGCGCCCTCACCGACAAGCCGTTCGGCCTCAACGTGGCCCTGGCCTTCGTGCGCGACCCCGACATCGTCAGCTTCGTGGTCGATCAGGGCATCCGCTTCGTCACCACCTCGGCCGGCGACCCGGGCCGCTACTGCGACGCCCTGAAGGCCGCCGGGCTCACCGTGTTCCATGTGGTGCCGTCCCTGGCGGCGGCGGAAAAGGCGGT
>CAXNKO010000047.1:0-9096 GCA_964202685.1 Caulobacterales bacterium | reverse complement strand
GGACCGGCGTCCGGATGGAGGCTGCGCGCCACCGCCATCTGCTGCAGGTCGCCGAGATCCAGGTGGCGGACCACCGCGCCGGGCTCCCTGGGGGTCAGCCGGTCGAGCTGGTTGGCGAGGGAGGCGGTGAGCAAGGCGCCGAACAGGGCCACGCCGATGGTGGAGCCGATCTGGCGCACGAACTGGCTGGAGGCGGTGGCCACCCCCAACTGGTGGATGGGGGCCGAGTTCTGCACCGCCAGGCTGAACAGGCTTTGTCCCGGACCCAGACCGACGCCGATGACGAACAATCGCCAGCCGATATCCATCGGCGTGGAGTGCGGCCCGATGAAGGTCAGCAGGCCGACGCCGCCCATCACGATGACGCCCCCCGCCAGCATGAACGGCTTGTAGAGGCCGGTGCGGGTCACCAGCAGCCCGGTCACCGTCGAGGCGCCGATCAGGCCCAGCATCAGCCCCAGCATGGTCAGGCCGCTCAGGGTGGCGGGCACCCCCAGGCCCACCTGCATGTAGAGGGGCAGGAAGGTCGACATACCCATGAACGCCATCGAGTAGACGAAGGAGGCGCTGTTGGCCGCCGAGAAGGTGCGGTCGCCGAACAGCGTCAGCGGCAGGATCGGATCCCACACCGCCCGCTCGACCACCAGAAAGGCCACCAGGGCGGCGATGGCCAGGGCGAACAGGCCAAGGATCAGCAGCGAGGTCCAGGCATGGGCCTGCCCGCCCCAGGTGATCGCCAGCAGCAGCGGCACGAAGCAGATCACGATCAGCGCCGCCCCCAGGTAGTCGATCGACCCGCCGCCGCGCACCGGTATGGACGGCATCTTGCGCGCGATCATGGCCACGGCGGCCAGGGCGAAGGGGACGTTGACGTAGAACACCCAGCGCCAGCCCTCGATCACGTGGCCGAACAGGCTGACGGTTCCATGGTCGGTGAAGAAGCCGCCGATCACCGGGCCCAGCAGGCTGGAGACACCGAACACCGCGCCGGTGACGCCGGAAAGCTTGGCCCGCTCCCGCGGGGGATAGAGGTCGGCGATGATGGCGAAGGTGGTGGTGAACAGGGCGCCGCCGCCGATCCCCTGCAGGGCCCGGAAGATGATCAGCTGGGTCATGCCGCCGCCCAGCAGCGGCAGGGTCCCGAACTCGCCGGCGAGGCCGCAAAGCCACGAGCCCCCCAGGAACACGCCGATACCCGCCAGCAGCACCGGCTTGCGGCCATGGATGTCGCCCAGCTTGCCCCAGATCGGCACCGACACCGTCGAGGTCAGCAGATAGGCGGTGCTGGCCCAGGCGTAGAGCTGCAGACCGGACAGATCGGCGACGATCCGCGGCAGGGCGGTGGCGATGATCGTCTGGCTCATGCCGCTGAGCAGGAAGACGATGATCACGCTGATGAAAGTCAGCCGTCGGTCTTCGTCGCTATAGACGTGGGGCTCGTACAATGGGTGTTCCCGGCGGCCGCTGGGGCCGTTGGCTTAAGCTTAGTGGACCTGGTCGCCCTTGGCATCCGCCGAACCGCGCGCGCGCCGGCGCTGATCGGCGTTGCGGGCGGCGATGTTCAGGCCTTCCACCAGGCCCGAGAAGGCCATGGCGGCATAGATGTAACCCTTGGGCACATGCACGCCGAACGACTCGGCGATCAGGGTCGCGCCGATCATCAGCAGGAAGCCCAGGGCGAGCATCACCACGGTGGGATTGTTGTGGATGAAGTCGCCCAGGGGATCGGCGGCCAGCAGCATGACCACCACCGCGATCACCACGGCGATCACCATGATCGGCAGGTGGTCGGTCATGCCCACCGCGGTGAGGATGGAGTCGATCGAGAACACCAGGTCCAGCAGGATGATCTGCACGATCGCGGCGGTAAAATTCGCCGCCACTGGCGCCTTCTTGTCGAGGAGATCGTCCGAGGGCGCCGGATCGACGGTGTGATGGATCTCGCTGGTCGCCTTCCAGACCAGGAACAGGCCACCGGCGAACAGGATCAGGTCACGCCACGAGAAGGCCAGGTCGATCACCGGCTTGCCGTCCGCGCCGGCCGGGGCGCTGAACGGCAGGCTGAACACCGGCTGGGTCATGCCGACGATGAACGCCAGGGTCGACAGCAGCGCCAGGCGCATGAGCAGCGCCAGCGCGATGCCGATCCGCCTGGCCTTGGCGCGCTGGCCGGGCGGCAGCTTGTTGGACAGCACCGAGATGAACACCAGGTTGTCGATCCCCAGCACCACCTCCATGACCACCAGCGTGATCAGGGCCACCCAGGCGGCGGGGTCGGCGGCGAGGTCGATCAGATTGTTCATGCGGCGCCAAGGCTCCAGTTCCCGGTGAGAGGTCTTCTAAACCATCTTGCGGTACTGAGGTGAAGGCAGGCGCGTCGCGGGACGCGCGAATCCGCGATGCGCGGCGCGAGACAGGGCTCGAAGCCATGAATGACGGCCAGAACATTCGCCAGCTCACCGGGCTGAGGTTCTTCGCGGCCTATTGGGTGGTGCTGTTCCACTATTGGCCGAAGCTGCAAGGCGCCCAGGTCCCGGTCTTCGTGGAGAAGGGCTACCTGGGGGTGGAGCTGTTCTTCATCCTGTCCGGCTTCATCCTCTGCCATGTCTATCGGACCAGCGTCGCCGAGGCGCGGTATCGCTACGGGGGTTTCCTGTGGAACCGGCTGGCGCGGATCTATCCCCTGCATCTGGCCACCCTGATCGGCATGGGGGTGATGGCGCTCGCCGCCACGGCGGCGGGGTTCGCGGTCGATCCGAACATCCTGTCCTGGAAGGCCCTGCCGGCCAATCTGCTGCTGCTGCACGCCTGGGGCTTTGCCGACACCGCCGGCTGGAACCATCCTTCCTGGTCGATCTCGGCGGAGTGGTTCGCCTATCTGACCTTCCCGGCTTTCGCCTGGGCGGCGCTGAAGCTGAAGGATCGTCCGGTGCTGGCCGCCGCCGCGGCGATCCTGTTCATGATCGGCCTCTACGGAATCTTCGAGCGGCTGGCGGGATTTCCACTCACCCGGGCCACCATCGCCTGGGGCGCGCTGCGAATCGTGCCCTGCTTCGCCTTTGGCTGCGCCCTGCACGGCCTCTGGACGGCGCGGCCGGCCCGAAGCCGCGGCTGGGCGCTGGGGCTGGTGGCGGGTTCACTGGCCGCCACCACGGCGATGGCGGCCAATGGGGCGCCGGACGCCCTGATCGTGGTCGGTCTCGGAATTGTGATCCTGGCCCTGGGACGCCTCGCCCAGACCGGATCAATGCTTTTGGGCTCCGCCCCGCTCGTCTATCTCGGAGAGATCAGTTACTCGGTTTACATGATTTGCGTGCCGTGGATGATCATATCGGTAAATGGTATTTCAAAATTCATGCGCCTCGAAAGCGATAACCTGCCAATTTTCCCATGGTTAATGATGCTTATTGGGGTAATTCCACTTTCAGCTGCGTCCTATCATCTTATCGAGAAGCCGGCTCGTCAGGGCATGAAAGCCCTGTCCGACAACTGGAGCCTGCGGCGATCTAGAACCGCCAGCGTGTGAAGGGTCTTTTCATCATCTTGTAACATGGTATCCCTTGGCCTGAGTTCGTGCGGGGGCGTGAATTCGTGAGGGGGAGTTCCTCAATCATGCTGAAGCGGACGAGAGCCGTCGTGGGCTCCGTGGCCGTCGCGGTCGCGTTGAGTCTGGCGCCCACCGGCGGCGCCTTCGCCGATTCCTACTGGCAGTGCGTGCCCTTCGCGCGCCTGCTGTCGGGGATTCAGATTTTCGGCGACGCCTGGACCTGGTGGAACCAGGCGTCCGGCCGCTATGAGACCGGATTCCAGCCCAAGGCCGGCGCGGTGCTGTGCTTCAAGCCCCAGGGCAAGATGCGCCTGGGCCATGTGGCGGTGGTCAGCCAGGTGCTGACCGAGCGGGTGATTCAGATTTCCCACGCCAACTGGTCGCGGATCGGCGGCACCCGCGGGCAGATTGAGCGCGACGTCACGGTGATCGACGTTTCGACGCAGGGCGACTGGAGCGCGGTCAAGGTCTGGTACGATCCGGTTCGCGACCTGGGCGGCTCGACCTATCCGACCTTTGGCTTCATCTACCAGGACGCCTCCGCGACGCGTTACGCGGGTTCCGGGTTCGCCGTGGCCGAAAACACCGCCATCGCCATGGCCCAGTCAGCCGCCAACCAGGTGGTCGCCGCGGCCCGGCCCGGCGCCAATCCCCTGCAGATGCTGAACCAGGCCGCCGATTCCAGCGACCGCATCGCCGCCCTGCTGCAGGCCGCCGCCGGCCAGTCGGCCGAGAAGCCCGCGACCGACCGTTGACGCACCCTTCCCGCCGGCTCATCTAGCGGCCGCCGAGGGGAGATTCGCATGCTGAGAGTGCTTTGCCGCGACACGCCGGGCGTGACGGTCTGCAGCGAGCTCGCCGGCTGGAGCCTGCCCGCCGGCGCGGTCTGGATCGATCTCGAACTGCCGACGCGGGATGAGGAGCTGGCGCTTGAGCACGCCCTGAGCATCAACCTGCCGACCCGGGAGGAGATGGCGGCGCTGGAGCCCTCCAGCCGCCTCTACCGGGAAAACAACGCCACCTTCATGACCACCAGCCTGCTCCACCAGCCGGCGGAGGGCCACGCGGTCGAGGCGCCGGTGACCTTTGTGCTGACCGACGGCGTGCTGGTGACGATCCGCTATTCGGAGCTGCGCGCCTTCACCGCCTTCCTGGCGCGGGTCGAGGAGCCGCCGACCTTCAGCCGCGGGGGCGAATGTTTCGTCGACCTGCTGGATGCGGTGGTCGAGCGACTGGCCTCGATCCTGGAGCAGACCGCGCAAAATGTGGAGGCCGCCTCCCAGGAG
Organism: Caulobacterales bacterium; assembly: GCA_964202685.1. Lineage (GTDB taxonomy): Bacteria > Pseudomonadota > Alphaproteobacteria > Caulobacterales > Caulobacteraceae > Phenylobacterium. The sequence goes on along the minus strand of CAXNKO010000047.1, from coordinate 4,263 downwards.
ACCTTCAGCCGGGACGCCGTGGCCAGCTTCCGCCCGCTGCTGTCAGCCCTGGCGCAATCCCAGGCCATGACCGCCAAGGTGCGCACCAGCCTGGCCAGCCTGGCGCGGATGCTCAGTTTCGCCACCCTGGCGCCGGAGGTCGAGAATGACCAGGAACGCAAACGTCACCTGCACGCCCTGCAGCGCGACGTGCAGTCGCTGACCGAGCACTCAAGCTTCCTGTCGGGAAACGTCGCCTTCCTGCTGGACGCGGCCCTGGGGCTGATCAATATCCAGCAGAACGGGATCATCAAGTTCTTCTCGGTGGTGGCGGTGGTGTTCCTGCCGCCGACCCTGTTCGCCTCGATCTGGGGGATGAACTTCCACCACATGTGGGAGCTCGACCAGCCCTGGGGCTATCCCCTGGCCATCGCGGTGATGATCTGTTCGGGGCTGCTGCCCTACTGGTGGTTCCGGCGCAAGGGGATGCTGTAGGGCCTATTTCGCGATGGGCAGGCTGAACCGAAGGTCCCAGGCGAACGGCCGCTTCTCCAGCACCTCGGCGCGACCCTGCAAGCTGGCGGCCACGTCGCCGCCAGGCTTAATGACACCGGAGAAATTGCTTAGGCCGCACCCCTCGGGGTTGGTGTTGGTCCCCATGGGACCGCCAGGGTCGAAGCTGGCGCTGAGATAACAGAAATAGAGCGAGGCGCGCTCTGGCGGGGCCCCCTTCTGGAAACGCAGATGCACCGACATCTTCGGACCCTTGTCCGTATCCCAGACGCCCTTGCGCAGATCGGCCAGAATCCCCGGCCCGGGCGGAAAGTCGAACAGGGCGATCTTGACCTCTCGGGACCGGGCGTCCCACCAGGCGAGGCCGTGAGTCAGGCTTAGCCGCTGGCCCTCGAAGACCGCCGAACCGGCGACTTCGTCGGCCCGGGCGCCGTCGGCGCCCGCCAGGGCGACCAGAGCCATGAACAAGACTCGCAACTTCATGATCCCTCCTCGCCCGGCTATATGGGCCGGTCTGGAGGAGTATAGCCATGGACGGGGCGGTAGGGAATCTGGCGGTGTCGCAGCCGCGGGCCGGGCGCCTGGCCTTGCCCGGGCGCGGCGGGACCGTGGCGACGCTGGAGTTCGGGCCCAGCGATCGGCCCATTGACGTGGTGTTCTCCCATGCCAACGGCTTCAATGCGCTCACCTACCGCACCATCCTGCAGCCGGTGGCCGGGCGGATGCGGATCCTGGCCTATGACCTGCGCGGCCATGGCGCCAGCGACCTGCCGGCGGTGGCCGAGGGGCGCACGGACTGGGACGACTACGGCGACGACCTGGCGGCGTTGCTGCGCCAGCTCGATCTGACCGGCGTGGTGCTGGCCGGCCATTCCATGGGCGCGACCACTAGCCTGCTGGCCGCCGCACGCGCGCCGGAACGGGTGGCCGGGCTGGTGCTGTTCGAGCCGGTGGTGATGTCCCGCGAGGACCGCGCCCAGGCACAGGCTGGCGAACGGCCGGCCTCGGCCCTGGTCACTGACACCCTGAAGCGCCGTGACCTATTCGCCTCGAAACCGGCGGCGGTGGACAATTATCAGGGGCGCGGCGCCTTCCGGGGTTGGACGCCGGCCATGGTCGCCGACTATGTGGAGGCCGGGTTCCGGCCCCATGCCGGCGGCGGGGTGGAGCTTGCCTGCGCCAAGGCCTGGGAGGTTTCCAACTACGCGTCCCAGGCCCACGACACCTGGGGCGCCTTCGAACGCGTGAGCTGTCCGATCCACATCCTCTGCGCCGAACACGCCTCCACCTCGCGGCTGGCGCTGCTGGGGGGCGGGCTGGCCGGTGACCATGTGCGCATTGAGCACATCGCCGGGGCCAGCCACTTCCTGCCCATGGAGCGGCCGGAGCTGGTCGCAGAGGCGCTGATCGCCGCCGTGGAGGCTATATGACCGCCGCCAGCGCCCTGTTCGAGGACCTGCGGCTGCCGCTGCTCTGCGCGCCGATGTCGTTCGCCTCCAGCCTGCCGCTGACGCTGGCCTGCTGCGACGCCGGCATCATCGGCGGCTGGCAGGGGGGCAATGTGCGCACCATCGAGGAATTCGCGGGCTACCTCACCAGCCTCGACGAGGGCCGCCGCCGGGCCGAGGCCGAGGGCCGCCCGTTTGGGCCCCACGCCATCAACCTGCCGGCCGCGGTGGTGCGCGATCCGGACCTGGGCGCCCGGAAGCTGCAGCTCTGCGAGGACTTCCGCGTGCCGCTGGTGTTCTCCAGCGTCGGCGATCCCACCGAAATCGCGCGCCGGGCCCATGGCTGGGGCGGCTATGTGATCCATGACGTGATCAGCATTCGCCACGCCGAAAAGGCCATCGCCGCTGGGGTGGATGGCCTGATGCTCACCTGCGCCGGGGCCGGCGGCCACACCGGTACCCTCACCCCCTTCGCTTTCGTGCCGGCCATGCGCGCCAGGTTCGACGGCCTGCTGCTGGCCGGCGGCGGTCTGGCCACCGGGGCCGGGATCACCGGCGCGCTGGCCCTGGGCGCCGACCTGGCGGTGATGGGCACCCGCTTCATCGCCACCCATGAGTCCGGGGCGGTGGAAGGCCACAAGCAGATGATCACCCAGGTGGGGATGGAGGACATCCTCGCCTCCGACGCCATGAACGGCATCCCCGCCCACTGGATCCGCCAGTCGGTCGCCGCGGCGGGCCTCGACCCGGACAACCTGCCGCCCCGGCGCGGGCCCCTGCGGGGCGCCGAGATGCCCGAAGGGGTGCGGCCCTGGCGCGACATCTGGAGCGCCGGCCACAGCGCCGGCCTGATCGACGAGGTGACCAGCGCCGCCGCGGTGGTCGATCGCCTGATCGCCGAGTTCGAGGCCGCGCCCTCGCCCCGGGACTGGCGCGCGCGCCTGGCCGGGCGCATGGTTTGACCCACAATGGTGACGCCGCCTTCCACTGGGCGGCCGGCGCGTAGGCAGCGGTCAGGGAGCCCGCACAGTGGGAAGTTCAGAACTGCAAGTCAGTCAGAAGCGCGCCGACGTGGTGCGCCAGGTCTATGCCGCCTTCATCGCCCGCGACGAGGCCAGGCTGCGTGAGCTGATCGCCGCCGACGTGATCTGGCACACCAACGGCGCGGACGGGAAGGGCGGTCACGGCCCGACCATGGGCCTGGAGAAATTCCTGCGCGGGGCCTTCGGCTACATCCCCAACTTCACCTCCTGGGAGATCATTCCCATCAAGGTGCTCACCGACGGCGAGATCGTCATGACCCGCCAGCGCGACGACGTGGTGCGCAAGGACGGGGCCTCGGCCAGCTACATGTTCAACAACTACTACGAGTTCAACGACCGCGACCAGATCAAGGAAGTCTGGGAAGTGACAAGCTCCAACGAGCCGTTCCAGTAGCGGCGGCTACACCGTCCCGGCCAGATAGAGCCCGACGCCCGCGCCGGCGCAGCCTAGCAGCAGGGGAATCACGCCGACCTTGAAGTGGAAGGCGGCGATGGCGGCGGCAAGGGCCAGCAGCAGGCTGGCCCAGTTCACCGAGGCCAGCGCCGGGACGTCGAGGCTGAGCGGCCCCAGCGCCACCACATGAACTTCGGCGAACATTACGTGCAGGGAAAACCACAGGGCGAGGTTGAGGATCACGCCCACCACGGCGGCGGTGATCGCCGCCAGGGCCGCATTCAGCGCCTTGGCCCCGCGCAGAGCCTCCACGAAGGGCGCCCCCAGGAAGATCCACAGGAAGCAGGGGGTGAAGGTCACCCAGGTGGTGAGCACCCCACCCAGCACCCCGGCCAGCAAGGGGTCGAGGCCGCCGGCGTTGCGGTAGGCGCCCATGAAACCCACGAACTGGGTGACGATGATCAGCGGACCCGGCGTGGTCTCGGCCATGGCCAGGCCGTCCAGCATCTCGCCGGGCTTCAGCCAGTGGTAGGTCTGCACCGCCTCCTGGGCCACATAGGCCAGCACCGCATAGGCGCCGCCGAAGGTCACCACCGCCATCTTGGAAAAGAACAGCCCGATCTGGGCGAAGACGCTGTCCCATCCCAGCGCGAACCCCAGGCCCAGCACCGGGACCAGCCACAGGATCAGCAACACCGCGCTGATCCTCAGCGCCCAGGCCAGGTTGGGGCGGGCGTGGTCCGGGGTCTCCTCGCCCAGCAGGCTGTCAGCGTCATGGACCTCGTTGGCAGGCTGCGGGCCATGACCGCCCCCCACCGCGAAGGCGGCGAGGCCGGCGCGACCGCCGGTGAAACCGATCAGGGCGGCGGCGGCGATGATCAGCGGG
>CAXNKO010000046.1:0-9140 GCA_964202685.1 Caulobacterales bacterium | reverse complement strand
CGATGACGATCTCGCGCGGGATTTCGCTCCGGTGCGCCAGCTCATAGGCGCCGGCCCGCAGGATGGCCCGCACCGTGGCGTCCAGCCGCTCCAGCCGCCAGCCCGCGGCCAGCCGGCGGGCCACCGCCTTGTCCACCTCGGCCTGGCGGGCCACCACGCCCCGCACCAGCTCACCGAAGAAGGCCTCGTCGGCGCTGGCAAGGCGGGCGCCTTCGATGTCGTGGTCGAATCGGTGCTCGGTGAACTCGCGGATCACCGCCTCCACCCCGGCGTTGGCGGTCTCCATCTGATAGAGCGCCTGCACGACGGCCAGCCGCGCCACCGAACGCGCCTGCCTGGGCGCATTCATCGGGCCGCGCCCAGCAGGCGGCGGCGCAGCGCCACCAGCTCCAGGCTGGCCCGGGCCGCCCCGCCGCCCTTGTCGCCCTCGCTGGCCCGGGCGCGGGCCCAGGCCTGGTCGCCGTCCTCGCAGGTGAGGATGCCGTTGCCGATCGCCAGCCGGTGGCGGGTGGCCAGCTCCATCAGCCCGCGGGCCGATTCGTTGGCGACGATCTCGAAATGATAGGTCTCGCCGCGGATCACCGTGCCCAGGGCCACATAGCCGTCGTAGCGCACGCCGGTCTTGCCGCCCTCGTCGGCGATGGCGATGGCGGCGGGGATCTCCAGGGCCCCCGGCACGCTGATCACGTCATGCTCGGCCCCATAGGCGGCCAGCACCGAGGTCGCCCCCTGCAGCAGGGCGTCGGCGAGGTCGGAATAGAACCGCGCCTCCACGATCAGGATGCGGATCTTGTCTTCGGTCATGACGGGTCTCGGGGCGGGGGTCGCCGTGGCCACCTTTAGGCGGTTTCGCGCCAGCGGGCGAGATAGCGCGCCAACATGTCGATCTCCAGGTTCACCCGCGCGCCAGGAACCAACTCGCCCAGGGTGGTCACGTCCCAGGTATGGGGGATCAGGTTCACTCCGAACACATCGTCGGCCACCTCGTTGACGGTGAGCGAGACCCCCTCGATGGTGACGCAGCCCTTCGGCGCGATGAACCGGTGAAGGGGCCGCGGCGCACGGATGCTGACCCGGTGCGAGCCGCCCTCGGGCGCCACCGAGATCACCTCACCCACCCCGTCCACATGCCCCGAGACGATATGGCCGCCCAGCTCGTCGCCCACCCGCGCCGCCCGTTCCAGATTGACCCGCCGGCCCTCGCGCCAGTCGCCCAGCGTGCTCATCGCCATGGTCTCACCGGAAACTTCCACCGCGAACCAGCCCGGCCCGGTCTCCACCACCGTCAGGCAGCAGCCGGCATGGCTCACCGAGGCGCCGATATCGAGGCTGGCGGTGTCATAGGCGGCCTCGATCTCGAACCTGCGGTCGCGGTTGGTGTCGCGCACGGCGCGCACCCGTCCCACGTCGGTGACAATGCCAGTGAACATTCAGATCCTCGCGTAACGCTCCCACACGTCGTCCCCCAGGGCCTGCAGGTCAACCCGCTTGAAGCGCGGCGATGCGGCCAGACCGGTCAGGGCCAGGCCGCCCACCGCCGGCCGCCCCGCCGCGCCGATCACCATCGGGGCGCGAAACCACTCCACGGCGTCCACCAGGCCGGCGCTGAGAAAGCTCGCCGCCACCTGGCCGCCGCCTTCGACGAACAGATCCTTCAGCCCCTCCGCCGCAAGGGCCCACACCACCGCGTCGAGCGCCGGCCGCGCGCCGTCGCCGGTCGCCAGCGACAGCACGCGGACACCTTGATCGGTCAGACGCAGCTCCGGCGCCGTGGTCGCCACCACATAGGTCGGAACGTCCCGCGCGGTGGCCACGAGCCGGCTGGCCGTCGGCAGCCGCTGGCGGGAATCCAGCACCACCCGCGCCGGCTGCGGCCCCCTGTAGCCCGGGGTGCGGACGGTCAGCTCGGGATCGTCGGCCAGGGCCGTCTCGACCCCCACCACCACGGCGTCGTGGCGAGCGCGAAGGTCGTGGACGGCCTCGCGCGCCGCCTCGCCGGTGATCCAGCGGCTTTCCCCCGCCGCCGTGGCGATGCGTCCGTCCAGGGAGGTGGCGAGCTTCAGGGTGATCAAGGCCGCCCAGCCCCCCGGCGCGGCAAATGGCTAGCGGCCATCCTCAAGCGCCTCGCTGAGGCCCTCTTCGCCGAGGAAGGTGGCGAACTCGCCGGCCTCGCGGAAGTCACGGTAGACCGAGGCGTAGCGGACATAGGCCACGTCATCGAGGGCCTTGAGCTGCTTCATCACCATCTCGCCGACCGCCGAGGAGGGAATTTCGGTCTCGCCCATGCCTTCGAGCTGGCGGACGATGGAGGAGATCATCCGCTCCAGCCGTTCCGGCTCGATGGGCCGCTTGCGGATGGCGATAGAGACCGAGCGGGCCAGCTTCTCCCGGTCGAAGGGCGCGCGGCGGCCGGAGCGCTTGACGATGGTCAGTTCGCGCAGCTGCACCCGCTCGAAGGTGGTGAAGCGGCCGCCGCACTCCGGGCACAGCCGGCGGCGGCGGATGGCGGCGTTGTCCTCGGAAGGACGGCTGTCCTTCACCTGGCTTTCGGAGTGTCCGCAAAATGGGCAGCGCATGATCTAGTCCTTCGCCGCCCACCATCCCCCATTAGGAGTAGATGGGAAAGCGTTTCGTCAGCGCCGCCACCTCGCCGCGCACCCGGGCCTCGACCACGCCGGACTCATCGCCGGCCGAAACCGCGTCGAGAACCTCGCCGATCCACCGGCCCACCTGCTGGAATTCCGCCGGTCCGAAGCCGCGCGTGGTGCCCGCGGGGGACCCGACCCTGAGCCCCGAGGTCTGCATGGCCGGCAGCGGGTCGCCAGGGATGGAGTTCTTGTTGGTGGTGATCCCGGCCCGCTCCAGCGCCACCTCGGCCACGGCGCCGGAAACGCCCTTGGGCGTCAGGTCCACCAGCATCAGATGGCTGTCGGTGCCGTTGGAGACGATCTTGAAACCGGCCTTCTGCAGGCTGTCGGCGAGCGCGCGGGCGTTCTCGATCACCTGCCGGGCATAGGCCTTGAACTCGGGCTGCAGCGCCTCGCCGAAGGCCACCGCCTTGGCGGCGATCACATGCATCAGCGGGCCGCCCTGCAGGCCCGGGAACACCGCCGAGTCGATCTTGCGCGCCAGCTTCTTGTCGTTGGTCAGGATCATGCCGCCGCGCGGACCGCGCAGGGTCTTGTGCGTCGTGGTGGTGACGATGTGGGCGTGGGGGAAGGGGTTGGGATATTCGCCGGCCACGATCAGGCCCGCGTAATGGGCCACGTCGCACATCAGGATCGCCCCCACCTCATCGGCGATCTCGCGGAACCGTTTGAAGTCGATGGCCCGCGAATAGGCCGAGCCGCCGGCGATGATCACCTTGGGCTTCTCGGCCCGCGCCACCTCGGCGGCCTCGTCATAGTCGATCAGGTGATCCTGAGCCCGCACCCCATAGGCCACCGGACGAAACCATTTGCCGGACTGGTTGACGCTCTTGCCGTGGGTCAGATGGCCGCCGTGGTCCAGGTTCATACCCATGAAGGTGTCGCCGGGGACCATGGTGGCCATGAACACCGCCTGGTTGGCCTGGCTGCCGGAGTGGGGCTGGACGTTGGCGTACTCGCAGCCGAACAGCTGTTTCGCCCGGGCGATGGCCAGAGTCTCGGTGATGTCCACCACCTCGCAGCCGCCGTAGTAGCGCTTACCGGGATAGCCTTCCGCGTACTTGTTGGTGAGCACCGAGCCCTGCGCCTCCAGCACGGCGCGGGAGACGATATTCTCCGAGGCGATCAGCTCGATCTGATCCTGCTGGCGGCGCAGTTCGCCCGCCAGGGTCTTGGCCAGTTCGGGATCGGTTTCGGCGACACCCTTGGCGAAGAAGGCGGCTGGGGTGGCTTGGACGTGGACGTTCACGGGAAATGGCCTTTCAGCACCGGGGTGGATTCGGGCCGCTCTGTACCTGAGAACCGCGGCGCAATCCAACGCTCCGCGTCAGGGGAACCTTCAATTGGGTTTGGGATTGTCATTCAAGATCCCGTGCGCCGCGATGGCGGGGGTTTGGATGCAACGGAAACCGCGCATGGAGAACAATTCGTATGACATGGCGCCAGAGGATCTGATGCGGCTGCCGGCAGACGTCATCGGCGCCTACGTCAGCCGCAACGCCGTGGCCCTGGCCGCCCTGCCCGAGGTGATCCGGATTGTCCACGTCGCCCTGGCGGGGCTGGGCGCCGAGCCGCCAACGCCGCCGGCGAAGCGCAAGCCCGCCGTACCGATCGGCCGCTCCGTCCAGCAGGATTACATCGTCTGCCTGGAGTACGGAAAACACCTCAAGATGCTGAAGCGCTATCTGCGCACCCACTACGACCTCAGTCCGGAAGAGTACCGCCGCCGATGGGGGCTGTCGCCGGACTATCCTATGGTGGCGCCGACCTATGCCGCGCGCCGGTCGGCCTTCGCCAAGCAGCTCGGACTGGGCCGCGGAGTGCGGCGCGGCGCCTGACCGCTCACGCTTCGCCACAAGTTCGCCGTGATTGGCCGGCCCCATCGGGCATGCTTCGTCGCCAACTTCTCGGCGCTGCGCTTGGCGCGTGGGCGGGCCCGGCCGTCGCCGAGAGCTCCGGCGCGCGGCTGGCGCGGGCGGCCCGGGCCCAGCTGGGCGTCACCCGTGGCTACGATCCGGCCTATGTGCAGCTGGAATATCCCGGCGGGGACGTGCCTCGGGCCACCGGGGTCTGCGCCGACGTGGTGATCCGCGCCGCCCGCGACGGCCTCGGACTGGATCTTCAAACCCTGGTGCATGACGACATGCGCCGCGCCTTCGCCGCCTATCCGTCGAAACGGGTCTGGGGGCTCTCGGCGACCGACAGCAACATCGATCATCGCCGGGTCTTGAACCTGGAGACCTACTGGCGGCGGCAGGGCGCCGAGCTGTGGCGCGCCCCGGCCAGAACGCCCGGTCACGCCTTCCCGCCGGGCCTCGCCCCCGGCGACATCCTCACCTGGCAGATCCTGGGCTCAGGCCCGCATGTGGGCGTGGTCTCCGAGACCGGCCGCCTGACCCAGGTGGTCCACAACATCGGTTGGGGCGCCCAGCAGGTTCCGCTGCTGACATTTCTGCCCCATCGGGCGGTCGCCTGGCACCGTTGGCCGAGGGGCGCCTAGGCCGCGACGCCGCCGATGCGCTTGATGTTGCAATGGGTCCACAGGGTCTCCAGCGCCTCGACCAGCCGGTCCATCATCTCGTCGGTGTGGGCCGGGCTGGGGGTGAAGCGCAGCCGCTCGGTTCCCCGGGGCACGGTGGGATAGTTGATCGGCTGCACATAGATGCCGTAGTCGGCCAGCAGGATGTCGGAGACCATCTTGCAGTGGACGGGGTCGCCCACCTCCACCGGCACGATGTGGCTGACCGAGCTTTCCATCACCGGCAGCCCGGCCTTGCGCAGCCGCGCCTTCAAGGTGGCGGCGCGTTCCTGGTGCAGGGTTCTCACCTCGTCGTGCTGCTTCAGCCAGCGGATCGAGGCCGCGGCCCCGGCCGCCAGCGCCGGCGGGATCGAGGTGGTGAAGATGAAGCCGTCGGCGAAACTGCGAATGGCGTCGACGATCACGGCGTCGGCGGCGATATAGCCGCCCATCACCCCAATGGCCTTGGCCAGCGTGCCCTCGATGATGTCGATCTCGGCCATCACCCCGTCGCGTTCAGCCACCCCGCCGCCCCGGGGGCCGTACATGCCCACCGCATGCACCTCGTCCAGGTAGGTCATGGCGCCATATTGCTTCGCCAGCGCCACCGTGCCCGGCAGGTCGGCGATGTCGCCGTCCATGGAATAGACGCTCTCCAGCGCGATCAGCTTCGGCGCGGCGGGATCGGCCGCGGCCAGCAGTTCCTCCAGGTGCGCCAGATCATTGTGGCGGAACACCCGGCGCTGGGCGCGCGATCCGGCCCGGATGCCGCTGATCATCGAATTATGGTTGAGCGCGTCGGAGAAGATGATCAACCCCGGCAGGATCTTGTACAGCGTCGACAGCGACGCCTCGTTGGACACATAGCCCGAGGTGAACAGCAGCGCGGCCTCTTTGCCGTGCAGGTCGGCCAGCTCGCGCTCCAGCTGCACATGGTAGTGCGTGGTGCCGGAGATGTTGCGGGTGCCGCCGGAGCCCGCGCCCGCGGCGTCGATGGCCGCATGCATGGCGTCCAGCACCACCGGGTTCTGGCCCTGGCCCAGATAGTCGTTGGAGCACCACACCGTCACGTCATGCTCGGATCCGTCGTCGGCGGTCCAGGTCGCCTGCGGAAACGACCCGCGATGACGCTTCAGGTCCGCGAACACCCGGTAGCGCCCCTCCGCATGGATCTCGTCCAGCGCGGCGCGAAAGGCGGCCTTGTAATCCATTCACTCCACTTCCCGCCGCGCCCAACCGTGGTCACAGGCTCTGGATGGCAAATTATCGGCGACGTTTTTCGCACCTGTGCGCGCGGTTGTCCACTTCAGCGAGGGCCTCGGACTTGCCACCACCGCCACGATGCGTCAGAGCGGCCCCATGACGAGCGCCCCCCTCGCCCCCTACCCCGCCCTGCGCCTGCGGCGGCTGCGCCAGGCGGACTGGATCCGCCGCCTGGTGCGTGAAAGCGTGCTGACGCCGGCCGACCTGGTCTGGTCCATGGTGGTGCATGAGGGCGAAGGCCAGGTCCCCGTCACCGCCATGCCGGGGGTCTCGCGCCTATCGGTCAAGGACGCCGCCGCCGCCGCCCGCGAAGCCAGAACGCTGGGCATACCCGCCATCGCGGTGTTCCCGCATATCGACGGGGCCAAAAAGGACGCCCGGGGCAGCCAGGCCGCCGATCCGGACGGGCTGATCGCCCGCACCGTCAAGGCCATGAAGGACGCCGCGCCCGAGGTCGGCGTGCTTTGCGATGTGGCGCTGGATCCCTTCACCGACCACGGCCACGACGGCCTGATCGAGCAGGGCCGCATCCTCAACGACGCCACCATCGAGGCCTTGGTCGCCCAGGGACTGATGCAGGCTGAAGCCGGCTGCGACATCCTGGCCCCGTCGGACATGATGGACGGCCGCTGCGGCGTGCTTCGCCAGGCGCTGGAATCGGCGGGCATGACCGACGTGATGATCATGTCCTACGCGGCGAAGTACGCCTCGGCCTTCTACGGTCCCTACCGGGAGGCGATCGGGTCCGGAAAGCTCGGAACCGGCTCGGTGGACAATCCGGCCGACAAGAAGACCTATCAGATGGACCCGGCCAATTCCGACGAGGCCCTGCGCGAAGTGGCCCTGGACATCGCCGAGGGGGCCGACATGGTGATGGTCAAGCCGGGCATGCCCTATCTCGACATCGTCCGCCGGGTGGTCGAGGCCTTCGCCGTGCCCACCTTCGCGTTCCAGGTCTCGGGCGAGTACGCCATGCTGATGGCGGCGGCGCAGAACGGCTGGATCGACGAGGAACGGGCGATCCTGGAGAGTCTGGGCGGCTTCAAGCGGGCGGGATGCGCCGGCGTGCTCACCTATTTCGCGCCCCGCGCCGCACGCTTGCTGGGCGCCTGAGACCGCCGCCCGACATTCATAAACAATCTGTTTGCAATCGCGGCCCTAGCTTATCGCGTCGCCAACCCACAGCCTGCCGGATTTCGCATGCCGCCTGTCCTTCCCCCGCTGCTCACGGTCCTTGCGCTCATCTCCACCCCCGTCGTGATCGGCGCCCTGGTGCTCTGGAGCGCCCACCGCAGCGACAAGGCCGCCAGCCGCGCCGCCGGCGACGGCGAGGCCACCACCTGACTCAGCCCCGCTCCAGCCGCGCCACCAGGCTGGAGGTGTCCCAGCGCCGGCCGCCCAGCGCCTGAACCTCGGCGTAGAAACCGTCGATTTGAGGGGTGACGTCGAGCCGGGCTCCGTTGCGCACTGCCTCGTCCAGCACCAGTCCCAGATCCTTGCGCATCCAGTCCACCGCGAAGCCGAAATCAAACCGCCCCTCGGCCATGCTCGCCCAGCGATTGTCCATCTGCCACGACTGGGCCGCGCCCTGGGAGATGGCGGCATAGACCTCGGCCGGGTCCAGGCCGGCCCGCCGGGCGAAATGCAGGCCCTCGGCCAGCCCCTGGACCAGCCCCGCGATGCAGATCTGGTTGACCATCTTGGTGAGTTGCCCCGCCCCTGGTCCGCCCATGAGGCGCACCGCCTTGGCGAAGGCCCCGATCACCGGCCGCGCGCGCTGGAAGGCCTCTGGTTCGCCGCCGCACATGACGGTGAGCTGACCGGCCTCGGCGCCGGCCTGACCGCCGGAGACCGGCGCATCGGTGAACGCGCCTCCCTGCGCCGCCGCCAGCGCCGCCATCTCCCGCGCCAGCGCCGCCGAGGTGGTCGTGCAATCGATCACGATTGCGCCGGGGGCGGCGGCGGCCAGGGCCTCGGGAACCACGGCGCGAACCTCATCATCTGTTCCGACGCAGAGGAACACGAACTCGGCCGCCGCCGCGGCCTCGGCCACGCTGGCGCATCCGCGACCGCCATGGGTCTGCGCCCAGCGCTCGACCTTCGCGGGCGAGCGGTTGAACACCGAGATTTCGCACCCGGCCCGGGCCAGATGTCCGGCCATGGGAAAACCCATCACGCCGAGACCGATGAACGCCGTTTTCATTCGCTGCTCCGCTTTGCGCCGAAACGCCTTCTTAACGCCCGCCAGGCAGTTTGATCCCTCAATAGGCTTAACCGGAATCAACCATGTCGACCGGCGAACGGCCCATCATCATCAAACGGATCAAGAAGGGTGGCCATGCCCACCATGGCGGCGCCTGGAAGGTCGTCTACGCCGACTTCGTCACCGCGATGATGGCCTTCTTCCTGCTGATGTGGCTGATCAACACCACCAGCCCTGAGCAGAAACGCGGCATCGCCGACTATTTCGCCCCCGCCAGCGTCTCGGAAACCACCTCCGGCGCCGGCGGCATCCTGGCCGGCACGGCGCTTGGCGACGACGGGGCGGAAGGCTCCGGGTCCGCGGAGGTCATCGAGAACAAGACGCCGCAGGTGCCCAACCCGGCCGACGGCGCCAGCGATTCCGCCGCCAACAGTTCCGAGGACGCCGCCTCCGAGGCGAAGCAGCAGCGAGAGCAGGCCGCGTTCGAGTCCGCCGCTCAGTCCCTGCG
>CAXNKO010000045.1:0-9158 GCA_964202685.1 Caulobacterales bacterium | reverse complement strand
CGCGGTACGGTGCAGGCCTTCCTGCAGGACCATGAGGTGTTCATCAGCGACTGGTCGAACGCCCGCGACGTGCCGGTGCTGGAGGGGCGGTTCGACCTCAACGACTATATCGATCAGGTCCAGGCGATGCTGCGCCAACTGGGCCCGCGCCCGCATGTGGTGGCGGTGTGCCAGCCGGGCCCGGCGGTGCTGGCGGCCGCCTCGCTGATGAGCGAGGACGGCGATCCGTCGCGTCCGGCGACCATGACCTTCATGGGCTCGCCCATCGACGCGCGGCTGTCGCCCACGGTGACCAACAAACTGGCGGAGGAGAAGCCGTTCGCCTGGTTCGCCTCCAACATGATCTACAATGTGCCGCCGCCCTATCCGGCCATGGGCCGGCGGGTCTATCCCGGCTTCGTGCAGCTCTACAGCTTCATGTCCCTCAACGCCGAGCGTCACCAGGAGGCGCACCGCCGCTACCTGCTGCAGCTCATGGAAGGCGACGGGGATTCGGTCGAAAAGCACCTGGAGTTCTATGACGAGTATCTCTCGGTGCTGGACCTGACCGAGGAGTTCTATCTGCAGACCGTCGATGAGGTGTTCCAGCGCTACACCCTGCCCAAGGGGGAGATGACCCATCGGGGACGCGCGGTGCGGCCGCAGTCGATCCGCGACATCGGCCTGCTCACCGTCGAGGGCGAGCACGACGACATCTCCGGCGTCGGCCAGACCCAGGCGGCCCACGAGCTGTGCTCGAACCTGCCGGACGGCTTCAAGATGGACTATGTGCAGCCGCTGGTGGGCCACTACGGCGTCTTCAACGGCAAGCGGTTCCGCGAGGAGATCTATCCGCGGGTGCGCGGCTTCATCCGCGAGGGCGAGCACGGCTTCCACCAGAAATCTCTCGTCGCCTGAACCCGTGGCGTGGCTCGCGCGCGCCCTGGCCGACGGCGAGATCCTGGAGATCGGCGGCGCGCGGGTGCGCCTGCGGGTCAGCCGCCAGGCCCGCCGGGTGTCCATCCGCCTGGACCGCCGCAGCGGCGAGATCGTCGCCGTGGCGCCAACCCTGCGCCGGCTGGCGGAGGCCGCCGCCTTCGCCCGGGCGCGCGAGGGCTGGATCGCCGCGCGCCTGGCCGAGGCGCCCGAACCCCAGGCCATCGCCCCCGGCATGAGTATCGAGGTGTTCGGCGACATCGTGCGGCTGGAGGCCGGCTCCGGCCGGGCCCGCTGGATCGCGGCCGCGGCGGTCCCGACTCGGATCACCGCCATGGGCGACGGCGAGGGCTACGCCCGCGCGGTGGAGCGACAGATCCGCAAGCGGGCGCTGGCGGTGCTGACCGAGCGGACGCTGGTTCACGCCGGGCGGCTGCAGGCGCCGGTTCCACGGGTCGCGGTCACCGACACCCGCTCGCGCTGGGGGTCGTGTACGCCGGGCCGATCAGGCGGCCCCGCGACAATCCGCTACTCCTGGCGGCTGGCGCTGGCGCCCTTCGCCGTGGCCGACTACGTGGCCGCCCACGAGTGCGCCCACCTGCGTGAACTCAATCACGGCCCAAGGTTCTGGGCCCATGTGGAGGCGCTGGTGGGTGACCCGCGCCCGCACCGGGCCTGGCTGCGGGCCGAGGGCGCGCGGCTGCACGCCTTCGGGGCGGGTTAGATGTGAAGGCGCAGCATCGATTCTGACCCTTCTCCCCTTGCGGGAGAAGGTGGCAGCGAAGCTGACGGATGAGGGGTTTCGCGCAGATTACTTATGTTTCGCAATGACTTAATCGGATGGGTCGGGGAAACCCCTCATCCGACCCTGCTCCGCAGGGCCACCTTCTCCCGCAAGGGGAGAAGGGTTCGGTTTGGCTTCGGGGCGGATCAGTAGGGGACCTTCTCCGGCTCCGGCGCACGGGCCGGTAGCTCCAGTGGCGGCGCCTGGGCCTGCGGCGCCAGCAGGTCGCCGATGGGATCGGCCTGTGGATCGAGGGGCGGCGGCTCGATGACGCCGCCGGGGATCGCCTGCACCTTCAGCCGGGGCAGGGCGGCGGCCATGTAGGCGCGCCAAATTCCAGCCGGCGCCCCGCCGCCGGTGATCCGCTTCATCGAGGTGTTGTCGTCGCGGCCGACCCAGACGGCGGTGACGAAGCCGCCGGTGTAGCCGACGAACCAGGCGTCCCGATAGTCGCTGGTGGTGCCGGTCTTGCCGGCCAGGTCGTAGCCGGCGACATTCGCCCGGGTCCCGGTGCCGCCGGCGATCACCTGACGCAGCATCTGGTTCATGTACTGTAGCGCCGGCGAGCCGATCACCGAGCGCCGCGCGGGCTTGCCCACCGCGTGATCGTACAGCATCTGGCCCGACGCGGTGCGAATGCGCTCGATCCCATAGCCCTTGGCGTAGAAGCCCCCGTTGGCGAAGGGGGCATAGGCCTGGGCCATCTCCAGGGGGCTGACGTCCACGGCGCCCAGGGCCATGGACGGATCGAGCTGGATCTTCGAGGTGATTCCCA
Organism: Caulobacterales bacterium; assembly: GCA_964202685.1. Classification (GTDB taxonomy): domain Bacteria; phylum Pseudomonadota; class Alphaproteobacteria; order Caulobacterales; family Caulobacteraceae; genus Phenylobacterium. Next base: position 6,684 of record CAXNKO010000045.1, on the reverse strand, counting down.
GCCGCCGGGCGGTGGCGGCCACATTGCCGGTGCCCACCTCATGGGCGGTGCGGGCCGCCACGGTGTTGATCGACTGGGAAAGCGCGGTCTGCAGGGTGATCGGGCCCAAGTAGCGGCCGGTATAGTTCTTCGGCTCCCAGTTTCCGATGGTCACCGGCTCGTCCACCGCCACCATCGCCGGGGTGCGGCCGTGCTCCATGGCGGTCAGATAGACGAAGGGCTTGAACGCCGAGCCTGCCTGGCGGCGCGCCATGGCCGCCCGGTCGAACTGGCTCTGGGCGTAGGCGATGCCGCCCACATAGGAGCGGACCCGGCCCTCGCCGTCGATGGCCACCAGGGCGGCCTGCTGCACCCCGTCCTTTTCCGCCCCGGTCACGCCCTGGCGAAGCGCGTTCTCCGCCGCCGCCTGCAGGTGCAGGTCGAGGGTGGTCTCCACCACCAGATCCTCGGTGGGCTCGCCCACCAGGGTGCGGACCTGGTCGTCCACCCAGTCGGTGAAATACAGGGCCCGCTGGCTGGCCAGGGTGGGATTGACCCGCACCGGGGCGGCGAAGGCCGCCTGGCGTTCCGCGGCGGTGATCGCCTTGTTGCGGACCATCTCGTCGAGCACGATGGTGGCCCGCCGCTCCGCCCGCTCGGTGGCCGACACCGGGCTGTAGCGGGACGGGCCCTTCATCAGCCCGGCCAGCAGCGCCGCCTCGCCGAGGGTCAGCGTCTGGGCGGGCTTGCCGAAATAGCGTTGCGACGCGGCCTCGATGCCGTAGGCGCCGGCGCCGAAATAGACCCGGTTCAGATAGAGCGACAGGATCTCGGTCTTGGTGAACTTGGCTTCCAGCCACACCGCCAGGATCAGCTCCTGGGCCTTGCGCCGATAGTTCTGGGCCGGGGTCAGGAACAGGTTGCGGGCGAGCTGCTGGGTGATGGTGGAGCCGCCCCGCAGGGGACCGCCCGGGTGGTTGAGATTATAGATCTGCGAGCGGACGATGCCCCAGGGGTTGAAGCCCGGGTGGTAGTAGAACCAGCGGTCCTCGATGGCGACGAAGGCCTTGGGCACATAGGCCGGCAACTTGTCGAGGTCGACCGGCGGCGCGAACTGGCTGCCGCGCACCGCAACCATGGCGCCGGAGCGGTCGAGGTAGGAAATCGAGGGCTGGCGCTTGACGTCGTAGAGCTTGGAGGTGTCCGGCAGGTCGGTGGCGAACACCGCGAATAGGGCGGCGACAAAAATCCCGCCCCACACCGCCAGCACCAGGGTCCAATAGCCCAGGGCCTGGAGGGGCGTGCGTCTGGGGCGGTAAGAATCCGGGCCATCCCCACCGCGCCCGGACGATTTCGCGTCGGCCATGTCTCGTCCTAGTCGGGATTCCCCGCCCCCGGGGGCGATGTGTAACCGATGCCGGTTTAGCGCGCGACTATATTGACGGGAGGTGAACGGCTCGGCCCGCCTCGCCGCCGGGGACGATTTCCCGGCCTCCGGCCCAGGTTCGGTTGCGACGCCGCAGAACGCATGCTATCAGGCGCGCGGCTTTGGGCCGGGGGCTTCATCGGTCTCGCGGGCCTATGTGCTTTTTCCAAGCGCTTTCAAGCCTTTAGGCCGCAGCGGGGCTCCTCTGCGGCGGCTTTTTATACGCACCGGACGGACAACCAAGTGGCGGACGATTCCAAGGTTTCGAATGTGGGTCAGCGCTATGCTCAGGCCCTGTTCGGTCTGGCGAGCGATGAAAAGACCACGGCGGCCGTCGAGGCCGATCTGAAGTCGCTAAAGACCGCCCTGGCGGAGAGCCGGGATCTGCGGGTCCTGCTGGCCTCACCCGCCTTCACGGCGGAGGTCAAGGGCGCCGGATTGGCGGCCATCGCCGCCAAGGCCAAACTCCACGCCACCACGGTCAAGTTCCTGGGGCTGCTGGCCGCCAACGGCCGGGCCAGGGCGCTCGCCGACGTCATCCGCGGCTTCGAGGCCCTGTCGGCCGCCGCCCGCGGGGTGGTGTCCGCCCAGGTGGTCACCGCCGTGCCGCTGAGCGCCGCCCAGAGCAGCGGCGTCGCCCAGGCGCTGCGCCAGGCCCTGGGCAAGGATCCCGAAATCGAAACCCGCGTCGACCCCTCGATCCTTGGCGGGATCAAGGTCCAGGTCGGCTCGCGCCTGTTTGACGCTTCGCTCCGTTCGAAGCTCGATTCCCTCAAGTTCGCCCTCAAGAGAGCGTAAGACACATGGACATCCGCGCCGCCGAAATCTCGGCCATCCTCAAGTCGCAGATCGCCAACTTCGGCCAGGAAGCCGACGTCTCCGACGTCGGCTCGGTGCTGTCGGTGGGCGACGGTATCGCCCGGGTGTTCGGCCTCGACAGCGTCCAGTCGGGCGAAATGGTCGAGTTCCCCAAGGCCGGGGTGAAGGGCATGGCGCTCAACCTCGAGCGCGACAACGTCGGGGTGGTGATCTTCGGCGAGGACCGGGCGATCAAGGAAGGCGACGAGGTCCGCCGCCTGTCGGAGATCGTCGACGTGCCGGTGGGCCGAGGCCTGCTGGGCCGGGTGGTCAACCCCCTGGGCGAACCCATCGACGGCAAGGGGCCGCTGAAGGACGTGGCCGAGCGCCGCCGGGTGGACGTGAAGGCGCCGGGCATCATTCCGCGCAAGTCAGTGCACGAACCGGTGCAGACCGGCCTGAAGGCCATCGACACCCTGATCCCCATCGGCCGCGGCCAGCGCGAACTGATCATCGGCGACCGCCAGACCGGCAAGACCGCCGTGGCCATCGACACCATCCTCAACCAGAAGAGCATCAACGCCTCGGGTGACGAGAGCCAGAAGCTCTATTGCATCTATGTGGCCATCGGCCAGAAGCGCTCCACCGTCGCCCAGATCGTCAAGACCCTCGAGGAGCGCGGCGCGCTGGACTACACCATCGTGGTGGCCGCCACCGCCTCGGAGCCGGCGCCGCTGCAGTTCCTGGCCCCCTTCTCCGGCTGCGCCATGGGCGAGTGGTTCCGCGACAACGGCCTGCATGCGGTGATCATCTATGACGACCTGTCCAAGCAGGCGGTGGCCTACCGGCAGATGTCGCTGCTGCTGCGCCGCCCGCCGGGGCGCGAGGCCTATCCGGGCGACGTGTTCTATCTGCACTCCCGCCTGCTGGAACGCGCCGCCAAGCTGAACGAGGCCAATGGTTCGGGCTCGCTCACCGCCCTGCCGCTGATCGAGACCCAGGCCAACGACGTGTCGGCCTATATCCCCACCAACGTGATCTCGATCACCGACGGCCAGATCTTCCTGGAGACCGACCTGTTCTTCCAGGGCATCCGCCCGGCGGTGAACGTCGGCATCAGCGTCAGCCGCGTGGGCTCCTCGGCCCAGATCAAGGCGATGAAGCAGGTGGCCGGGCCGATCAAGGGCGAGCTGGCCCAGTACCGGGAGATGGCCGCCTTCGCCAAGTTCGGCTCCGACCTGGACGCATCGACCCAGCGGATGCTGGCGCGGGGCGAGCGGCTCACCGAACTGCTGAAGCAGCCGCAATATGCGCCGCTGGCGGTGGAGGAGCAGGTCTGCGTGATCTACGCCGGCACCCGCGGCTATCTGGACACCATCGCCACCAGCCAGGTGGGCCGCTTCGAGCAGGAGCTTCTGGCGCTGCTGCACGGCAAGCACCAGAAGCTGCTGGATGCGATCCGCACCAAGCGCGAACTCAGCTCCGATCTCGAGGACGAGTTGAAGGGCGCGCTGGTCAAGTTCGTCGAAACCTTCGCCTGACGGACGACCTGAGCTTGTCCACGCACAGCACCCCCCGTTTCGTATGCCGCGCAGGCCTTGCGGCCGGCCAAGGACAGAGTTCGCTTCATGGCTAGCCTGAAGGACATGCGCAATCAGATCGGAAGCGTGAAGGCGACGCAGAAGATCACCAAGGCCATGCAGATGGTGGCGGCCGCGAAGCTGCGCCGGTCGCAGGACGCCGCCCAGAGCGCTAGGCCCTATGCGACCCGCATGGCGGCGGTGATCGCCAATCTGGCCGGCGGGGTGTCCGGCGACGGCGCGCCGCGCCTGCTGGTGGGGACCGGCGCCGACGCCCGTCATCTGGTGGTGGTGGCCACCGCCGACCGCGGTCTCTCGGGAGGCTTCAACTCCAGCATCGTGCGCGCCGCGCGCGATCGCATCTCGGCCCTGCTCAGCGAGGGCAAGGACGTCCGCATCATCACCATCGGCAAGAAGGCCCGCGACCAGCTGAAGCGCCTCTATGGCGACCGGGCGGTGGGCCACTGCGACGCCGGCGGCAGCCCCTCCCTGGCGGTGGCCGATGCGGTCAGCCAGCGGGTCCGCGAGCTGTTCGAGGCCGGCGAGACCGACGTGGTCACCCTGTTCTTCAGCCACTTCAAGTCGGTGGTCACCCAGACCCCCACCGCCCAGCAGCTGATCCCCGCCGCCGTGACCGGGGCGGCGGCGCTGGTCGACCTGAAGGGGGCGGCCTATGAATATGAGCCGGACGAGGCGGGCATCCTCAGCGTGCTCCTGCCGCGCAACATCACCACCCAGCTGTTTTCGGCCATGCTGGAGAACCAGGCCGGGTTCTTCGCCGCGCAGATGACCGCCATGGACAACGCCACCCGCAACGCCGGCGACATGATCGCGGCGTTGACGCTGAAATATAACCGCACACGTCAGGCGCAGATCACCAAGGAGCTGATCGAGATCATCTCCGGCGCCGAAGCGCTCTAGACTTCAACAGAGTTGGATCAAATGGCTACCACCCAATCGACCGCCAAGAAGCCCGCCGCCCGCAAGACGCCGGCCAAGGCCGCGGCCGCGCCCAAGGCGCCCGCGGTGAAGGGCGTGGCCGAGGGCCGCATCGTCCAGATCATCGGCGCCGTCGTCGACGTGGAGTTCTCCGGCCATCTGCCGGCGATCATGAACGCGCTGGAGACCACCAACACCGACCAGCGGACCGGCCAGCCGTTCCGCCTGGTGCTCGAGGTGGCCCAGCACCTGGGCGAGAACACCGTGCGCACCATCGCCATGGACACCTCCGAGGGCCTGACCCGCGGCCAGCCGGTGACCGACACCGGCGCCGGCATCACCGTGCCGGTGGGGCCGGCGACGCTTGGCCGGATCATGAACGTCATCGGCGAGCCCATCGACGAGGCCGGGCCGATCAACTCCGAATTCCACTCGGTGATCCACCGCGAGGCGCCCTCCTTCGCCGAGCAGGCCACCTCGGCCGAGATCCTGGTCACCGGGATCAAGGTGGTGGACCTGCTGTGCCCCTACACCAAGGGCGGCAAGATCGGCCTGTTCGGCGGCGCCGGCGTCGGCAAGACCGTGACCATGCAGGAGCTGATCAACAACATCGCCAAGGCCTACGGCGGCTACTCGGTGCTGGCCGGCGTCGGCGAGCGCACCCGCGAGGGCAACGACCTCTATCATGAGATGATCGAGTCCGGCGTGAACCAGGCCGGCGGCGGCGGCGAGAGCCGCTGCACCCTGGTCTATGGCCAGATGAACGAGCCCCCCGGCGCCCGGGCGCGGGTGGCGCTCACCGGCCTTGCCCAGGCGGAGTACTTCCGCGACCAGGAAGGCAAGGACGTGCTGTTGTTCATCGACAACATCTTCCGCTTCACCCAGGCGGGCTCGGAAGTGTCGGCGCTCTTGGGCCGCATCCCCTCGGCGGTGGGCTATCAGCCGACCCTGGCCACCGAGATGGGCAATCTGCAGGAGCGGATCACCTCCACCTCCAAGGGATCGATCACCTCGGTGCAGGCGATCTACGTCCCCGCCGACGACCTCACCGACCCGGCCCCGGCCACCTCCTTCGCCCACCTGGACGCCACCACGGTGCTGTCGCGCGACATCGCCGCCCAGGCCATCTTCCCCGCCGTGGACCCGCTGGACTCCACCTCGCGGATCATGGACCCGCTGGTGATCGGCGAGGTGCACTACAACACCGCGCGCCGGGTGCAGGAGATCCTGCAGCAGTACAAGGCGCTGAAGGACATCATCGCCATCCTGGGCATGGATGAGCTGTCGGAAGACGACAAGCTGATCGTGGCCCGCGCCCGCAAGATCCAGCGCTTCCTGTCGCAGCCGTTCCATGTGGCCGAGCAGTTCACCAACATGCCCGGTATCTTCGTGCCCCTGGAGGACACCATCCGCTCGTTCAAGGCGGTGTGCGACGGCGAGTACGACCACCTGCCGGAACAGGCCTTCTACAACGTCGGCACCATCGATGACGCGGTCCGCAAGGCCGAGCAGATGGCCGAGGACGCCTAGGCCATGGCCGAGAAACTGCATTTCTCCCTGGTGTCGCCCGAACGCGAACTGTTCGCCGGCGAGGTCGATCAGGTGGACGCGCCCGGCTCCGAGGGCGACTTCGGCGTCCTGGCCGGTCATGCGCCATTCATGACCGGGCTGAAAGAAGGACGCGTGACGGTTCACAACGACGGTCGACTGACGGTGTTCGAGGTGAGAGGCGGGTTCGCGGACGTTACCCCCGATGGCCTGACCATTCTCGCCGAACACGCCGCGGAGGCCGCCTAGAGCGTGACAGCTTCAAGTGGATTCCGGTTGAAGCGCACGTCACGCTCTATACTTTTGAAGATAGGCCCTTACCGGATCAGGTGCTTCCACCTGATCCGGTAAGGGCCTAGGGATCCGCCATAACCAGGGTTGACCTGGGGGAAGCTGATCCCCATCGTCCGCCCC
>CAXNKO010000044.1:0-9182 GCA_964202685.1 Caulobacterales bacterium | reverse complement strand
GCCTGCGCCGCGCCGCCGGCTATGTGGGCTGAAGCGCCGGGCGGATGTCGGTCAGCGCGAAGTCGCCGCCCTTGTAGAGCAGGGGCAGATCCAGGATCGACGCCAGCGCGTAGGAGAAGCTGTCGGCAAGGTTCAGCCGCGCCGGATGCACCCCCTTGCCGAACCGCAGATAGGCCACCAACGCCCGGTCAGAGAGCGGCAGGTCGTGGCGCACGATCACTCGCAGGCTATCGAGCCAGAGGTCGAGATCGCCCGGCTCGGCGATGAAACCCCGAGTGACCAGCACGATTCCCGCCTCCACGTAGTTGATCGGGCTGAGGTAGGATTGCTCGGCGCGTTGCAACGCCGACAGATAATCAAGCCAGTCCGGCTCCCGCGCGGCGACCGCGACCAGGGCGGAGGTATCGACGACGATCACTCATCCGCCAGTCCGGGGATTTCATTGATCTCGTCAAAGTCGGCCTTGGTGACGTTGAGCTGACGCTTGTCCAGCCCGGTCTTGCGGCGGAATTCGTCGGTGGCGGCGATCATCTCCTCCAGGGTCGGCCGCCGGCGGGGCTTGGCGCGTTCCTGGGCCAGGCGCAGCTTGACCGCCTCGTCGATGGCCGAGGTCAGGGTCTCGCCGGTGAGCGCGGCCAGTTCACGGGCCCGCTGTTCGACCTCGACGTTCTTGATCAGGATGGCCATGGCCGGTCTCCGTATATATCGGAGTATATACTGGTGCGCCGCGGGGGAAAGCGTACAATCGCTACATGACCATCACCGTCCCCGCCGACGTCCTCTCACGCCTGAAGTCCGTGCTCGGTCCGGACGGCTGGAGCCAGGATCCCGACCGCCTGGCCCCCAAGCTGCTGGAATGGCGCGACCGCTGGACCGGGACCACGCCGCTGCTGGTGCTGCCGAACGCCACGGCCCAGGTGGCCGCGGTGGTGGGAATCTGTGGCGAGGCCGGGGTGGCGATCACCCCGCAGGGGGGCAACACCGGCCTGGTCGGCGGCCAGATCCCCCAGGGCGAGGTGCTGCTGTCCACCGAGCGGCTGCGGGCGATCCGCGCGGTGGAGGCCTATGACGACGTGCTGGTGGCCGAGGCCGGGGTGACGCTGGCCGCGGTGCATGCGGCGGCGGCGGCGGTGAACCGGCGGTTCCCCATCGGCCTGGCCTCGGAGGGCACGGCGACGGTGGGCGGGATCATCTCCACCAACGCCGGCGGCACCCAGGTTCTGCGCTACGGGACCACCCGCAACCTGGTGCTGGGCATCGAGGCGGTGCTGCCCAATGGCGAGGTGTGGAACGGCCTGAAGCGGCTGCGCAAGGACAACACCGGCTATGACCTGAAACAGCTGCTGATCGGCGCCGAGGGCACCCTGGGCGTGGTCACCGCCGCCAGCCTGAAGCTCTATCCGGTGCTGGCGTCGCGGGCGGTGGCCATCGCCGGGGTGGACAGCCCCGAGGCGGCCATCCAGCTGCTGGCCCGGGCCAAGCACATCGCCGGCGGGGCGGTGGAGGCCTTCGAGTTGATGGGCCGGCTGGGGATCGACTTCGTGCTTCGGAACATCCCCGGCGCCCGCGACCCGCTCACCGAGGTCCATCCCTGGTACATATTGGTGGAGTTCGCCTCCGGCGAGCCCGGTGCGGCGGAGGCGGCCCTGGAGCGGTTCCTGGCCGAGGGGCTGGAGGCGGGCCTGGTCCGCGACGCCGCGATCGCCCAGACCGAAACCCAGGCGCGGGCCTTCTGGTCGATCCGCGAGAACCAGTCCCCGGCCCAGAAGCCCGAGGGCGCCACCTGGAAGCACGACATCGCCGTGCCGGTCTCCCGGGTGGCCGATTTCCTTGAGCAAGCCACGGCGGCCATGCATCGGTTCGCGCCCGGCGCCCGCATCGCCGCCTTCGGTCATGTGGGCGACGGCAACATCCACTATGACGTGCTGGTCGCCCCCGGCGCCGACGACGCCGCCCACTCGGCCCGCCGCGACGAGGGCTCGCGCATCGTCCACGACATCGTCGCCGGGCTGGAGGGCTCGATCTCGGCCGAGCACGGCCTGGGCTCGATGAAGACCCACGAAGCCGAGCACTACAAAAGCGCCGTGGAACTGACCGCCCTGCGCGCCATCCGCCAGGCGCTCGACCCGAAGCGGATCATGAACCCGCGGGTGCTGTTTTAGGGGGGGCCGCGCCGCCTGCGATACAGGCTATGTTCACAAATGGTGTCTCGACGGCTCATGATCGCTTCTGTTGCTGGCGCGCTCGCCATTGCGGGCATGGCGGGGTTTGTCGTCTGGCAGCGGACTCGGCCCACAGAGGTGGAGATCATCGTGCGGTGGCGCGGGACGCCAGTGTTCATGAAGCACCCTCCTGCGGACCAGAAACCACCGACCGAGCGGCCGGAGCGAGAAGATGGGTCACGGTGAACCGCATGAAATAGGCCCGAGCGCGATCCGTCGCCTATGGTCACCTCGAACCGACGCCCGCCGGACGGGCCCAGCCTTAGATCACCTGGCGGCCAGTCTGCCTGCCGTCCCGGTCAACTCAAGGCCTGGCCTTTAGGCCAGCCGCCGCGCGGCGCGCCGAAGTGCGCGGCCTTGACTTGACCGGGTCGGCAGGCTCGCATCCACCGTGAGATTTATGTCCCGGAAGCCTCCGACGAGGCCGCCATCAGTGGCGGCGTAACCCCGGTTCCCCTGGCCCAGGCGAGCCGTTGCCGGAGGTCATGCTGACGATATGAAACCGAAGCTCACACGGCGCGACAACGCTGAGATCCGCCGGCTCCGCGCGGCGATGGGGGTGGAAGGTCCGGGCCGTCGGGGGATAGGGCTCCTGCTGGGCGTGCTGGTCGCCAGCGCCGCCGGCGCGCTGATCCTACTGACCATGATCGGAGGGGGCCCGCCGGTGATTGTCTACGGCGCCGTGCAAGGGTTCGGGCTCGTGGAAACCGATTACGGTTCCCGGCCTTCGGCGCAGGTCTGGGTTGATGACCGCGCTGCGCGCGTACTCATCAATCGTGCAACCACCTGCCGCGTGGGTGACCGCATCAAGCTGCACCGGCGGCGCGGGTTGGTGGGCTATCGATACCGTCCCGCATTGCCCGGCCCCTGCGGGTAGGCGGTTCCCCTCCCCCCTAAGGCTATCGCATTCACACATCGAGCGCTTGCGGCGGCGTCCAGCTCCTCCCCTGCCGCGAAGACGGCGGGGGAGGGGGACCGCCGGCCGCAGAGCCGGTGGTGGAGGGGGCGTGGGGTCCGCTGTGCGTTGGCGCCGGGGGCGCTTGTTTCGCGACGTGTTCGCCCCCTCCACCACGCCCTCTTGCGGGGCGCGGTCCCCCTCCCCCGTCCTCTACGGGACGGGGGAGGAGCTGGGAGCCGTCGAGATGTGGGAATCCAGTAGCCCCCTACGGCGCCGCCGCCAGGAACCCGTTGGGGTCGGCGAGGAACGCCCCGAAGCTGACCAGGCAGCCCTGCCAGACGCCGATGTGCCGGCGCATCTCCTCGCGGGTGTCGCGGGGGGACAAGAGCGCGGCGTAGACCACATGCGGCTTGGCCCTCTGGTCCTGAAACACCCGGCAGGAGATCGAGGTCTGGTTGAAGCCGTTGAGCTGGGCGAGGTTGGCGTGGCGCATGTCGGAACTGGTGGTGAAGGCCAGGCCCAGGCAGCCGCGGCCGCTGATGTCGCAGTCGACGAACTGGACGCCGAAGCTGTAGGCCGGCGTGGTCACCGCAAGTTTCACGTCGGCGTCGGCGCGCTGCACCACCTCGGCCTTGGCGCCCATGGTCGCCAGTAGCGCCACCAGGCTGGCGGGGTCGCGGGCGTCGTAGCCTGGCGCGGCGGGCGGCGGTTTCGCCGGGGTCGCGGCGGCCAGCGCGGGGGCGCCGGCGAGCAGGACTGAGAGGCTGACGATCATTCGAAGCATCGGCAGTCGCTAGCACATCCGGTGCACTGGTTGCGACACCAGCCGCTCCCTCACCCAGCGGAGTTTGTCTTCTGGCGCCCGCCAACCGGCGCCCTTCTCCCTGCAGGGACCTTTGCGCAATAGGGTCTTCCGTGATTCAATGTAATTGAATCACGGAGGATGAGACATGCATCGATATTCTGGTCAAATTGGCTTCGTCGATCAGATGATCGGCCCTGGGAGATCGATGAACGATAAGTTCGTCGAAGATGTAGATGCGGTCATGCGCTGGGATACATTCGGTGATATCCTGGCTGTCGTCTATAACGCCCGCAAGGAAGGCCCAGCTACCCGCCGCTGATGCTGTTCAAGATCATGCTGTTGCAGCGCTGGTACAATCTCTCCGACCCCGCCGTCGAGGACGCCTTGAACGACCGCAAGTCCTTCGCCCGCTTCGTCGGACTGCGCCTCGACCAGAACGCCCCCGATTTCTCCGTCATCAGCCGGTTCCGCACCCAGTTGGTCCACAAAGGCCTGATGCAGCCGCTGTTCGACGAACTCGCCCGGCAGATCGACACCAAGCAACTGGTCCTGCGGCAGGGCACGCTTCTCGACGCCACCCTCATCGCCAGCGCCGCCCGGCCCCCGGGCGCCCCCAGAAAGCCCGCCAACCCGCCGCCAAGACACCCTCACCGGCCAACCGGAAAACCCAACCGTCCCAACCCGACACGCAAAATCTCGACACGGAAAGCAACGCCAATCTGCGCCCAGGCCGGCGTCCTGGCCGAAGCCGTGCGGGCGGCCACCGGCGACAACGTCGAACTGGCCTGGGTCGATCGGGGCTACACCGGCGAGACTGCCGCGAACGCCGCCGCCGAGCACGGTGTCAAGCTTGAGATCGTCAAGCTCGACGAGGCCGTCGGCGGTGTGCTCAGTTCCTGACAGCTCTAGAGCTGGCCCAGCATGTGCTCGGCGGCGGAGACCTTGTATTCGCCGGGCGCCTCGACGTTGAGCGTTGTCACCACCCCGTCCTTGACGATCATCGAGGAGCGTTGCGAGCGGCCGCCCATGCCGAACTTGGAGCCGTCCATCTCCAGGCCCACGGCCTTGGTGAAGTCGCCATTGCCGTCGGCGATCATCAATATGTCGTCGCCCACCGCCTGATCCTCGCCCCAGGCCTTCATCACGAAACCGTCGTTCACCGACAGACAGGCGATGGTGTCGACGCCCTTGGCCTTCAGGGTCTGGGTCTGCTGCTTGTAGCTGGGCAGGTGCTTGGCCGAGCAGGTGGGGGTGAACGCGCCGGGCACCGCGAACAGGGCCACGGTCTTGCCCTTGAAGATGTCGTCGCTGCTGGAGGGCTTGGGTCCCTCCGCCGTGGCCACGGTTAGGGTCATGCTGGGCAGTTTGTCGCCGGCCTTGATGGTCATGGGTTTCTCCTGGGTTACCCAAGCGAAATAGCGACGCCGGCGCCCGCGTCAACCGCCGCGCGCCGCGACAGGTCTTGAATCCGCCGCGTTCCGGCTCAATCTCCTGAGAATGTCAGACGATGGCTTCCTTTCCGGACGACTGCTGATCGCCATGCCGGGCATCGGCGATCCGCGCTTCGAGCGCGCGGTGGTGCTGATCTGCGCCCACGACCCGGACCACGCCATGGGCCTGGCGCTGAACCGGCCATTGGGCGGCCTGACCGTGCCGGACCTGCTGCGGCGGCTGGGGGTGGAGGCCGACACCGAGATCCCCGACGACCTGGTGCTGATCGGCGGCCCGGTGCAGCGCGAGCGCGGCTTCGTGCTGCACACCGACGACTATCACGGCGACAACAGCCTGGAGGTGGGGGAGGGCGTGGCGCTAACCGCCACCCGCGAGGTGCTGGAGGCCATGGCCGGCCACGACACCCCGCCCCGCCGCGCTCGCCTGGCCCTGGGCTACGCCGGCTGGGGCTCCGGCCAGCTGGAGGACGAGATCCGGCACAATGTCTGGCTGGTCTGCGATGCCGACGAGGCGCTGCTGTTCGACGACGACCACGAGCACAAATGGACCCGCGCCCTGGCCAAGCTGGGGGTGGATCCCCAGCGGCTGTCGACGGCGGCCGGGCGGGCCTAGAGCGTGACAGCCACAAGTGGGCGCCGGTTGGGGCGCCCGTCACGCTCTAAACTTTTGAAGATAGACCCTTATTATCCGGATCAGGTGATTCCACCTGATCCGGTAAGGGTCTAGCCCCGGGCCTTCACCGGCGCCGCGCCGTCCACATAGCTTTCGTTGAGGTAGACCTCGGCCTCCTGGGGCGACAGGGCCGGGGCATAGCCGAAGCCCTGGCCGTAGTCGCAGCCCAGCGACAACAGCTGGCGGGCCATGCCGGCGTTCTCCACCCCCTCGGCCACCACCTCCAGCGCCAGGTCCTGGCCCAGCTTGACCACCGAGGAGACGATCTTCGCCGAACCCTCGTTGGTGGCCATGGTGCGGACGAACTAGCGGTCGATCTTCAGGGTGTCGAAGGGCAGCCGGGTCAGGTAGGAGAGCGACGAGAAGCCGGTGCCGAAGTCGTCCAGGGCCAGGGCCGCGCCGGCGTCGCGCAGCTGGGTCAGGATCACGCAGGCGCCGTCGGGGTCGCGCATGACGTCGCCCTCGGTCACCTCCAGCTTCAGCGCGCCAGGCGGCAGGCCGGTCTCGCGGCGGATCGCCGCCACGTCGGCCACCAGGTCGGGCCGGTCGATCTCGCCGGTGGACAGGTTGACCGCCACGGTCATCTCGCCGGCCGCGTGGTGGTTGGCTCGCCAGGTGGCCAGCTGATGCGCCGCCGCGCGCATCATCATCGCCCCCAGCTCACTCATCAGCCCCATCTCCTCGCAGGCCGGCAGGAACTCGTCGGGGGTGAGCAGGCCGCGGCGGGGATGGCGCCAGCGCACCAGGGCCTCGAAGCCCGAAAGCGCCCCGGTGGAGAGCCGCACGATGGGCTGATAGAAGGGGACCAGTTCGCCGCGGCCCAGCGCCCCACGCAGATCGCTCTCCAGGGCCAGCCGCGACAGGCCGTCGGACTCCAGCCCGCGCCCATAGGCCGCCGCCCCGCCGCGTCCGCCGCTCTTGGCGGATTCCACCGCCAGCTCCGCCCGCCGCAGCAGTTCCGCCGCGTCAGGCGCCTCGTCGCCGCCCTTGGCCTGCACCGCCCCCACCGACAGGGTCGGATGGATGTCGAAGCCGGCGATCCGCAGCGGCCGCTCAAGCGCCCGGCGCAGGATCTCCGCCGCCGGGACCCGGCCCTCGTCGGCCAGCACCGCGAATTCGTCCTCGCCGATCCGCGCCAGCAGCGCCCCGGGCGGGAACGCCGCCGCCAGGCGTGAGCCCAGGGCCGCCAGCACCAGATCGGCCCGCTCATGACCCAGGGCCTCGTTCAGCCGCCGCAGACGGTCGAGGTCGGCCACCACCAGATCGTGCCCCCCCGGCTGCTGCAGCCGCTCGCGGGCGCGCAGGATGAAGCTGCGGCGGTCCAGGAGGCCGGTGAGGTCGTCCACGTCCGAGGCGGCGAATTTGGTCTCCGAGGCCACCACGCCGGCGGCGCGGACCCCATCCTCCAGCCAGACTCCGCGCCAGATGCAGGCGCCCGCCCCGCGCACCCGCAACCGGATCGCGATCTCGGACCCCGGCGCCTGAACGCGCAGAATGTCGTCGGCCAGGGCCCGGTCCTGCGGCAGGGCCAGGGCCCTGAGCGCGGTCGATGAGCACTCGGGGGCCAGCGGGCCGAGACCCAGGGCGCGGTAGGCCCCGTTCAGGCGCAGACGGTCACGCTCCGGTTCCCAGAACCAGAGCGCCACATCGGCCGCGCCCAGCGCTTCGAGCGTGGTCGGGGCGTCCCATATCCAGCGGTCGTTCGCCATGGCCTCAAGCGCCCGGCGCCCAGCGCGCCGCTCACACCGACACTGACTCGCCCGGCCCCTCATCGGCGCGGACGGGCGAGACAAGGCCGAACAGAACATGATCTGCCCAAGCGCCGTTAATTTTCAGATAAGCCCTGGCCTCGCCCTCCTCGACGAAACCGGCGCGGCGCAGCAGTTTGCGCGACGCCCGGTTGGCCGGAAGGCAGGCGGCCTCGAGCCGGTGCAGGCCCAGGCTCTGGAAGGCGAAGGTTGTCAGGGCCCTCACCGCGGCCAGGGTGTAGCCGTTGCGCGCGAAGGGCTGGCCGCACCAATAGCCCACCGAGCCCATCTGGGCCACGCCCCGGCGCACGTTGGACAGGGTGATGCCGCCGGTGAGCGCCTCGTCGCCCTGACGAAACACGAAGAAGGGGTAGGCGAGACCCAGCTCACGGTCGCGGGCGTAGGCGCTCAACCGGCGCCGGAAGGCGGCGCGGCCAAGATCGTCCGCCGGCCAAGTGGGTTCCCAAGGCTGCAGGAAATCCTTCGAGACGCCGCGCAGGTCGCGCCATTGCTCATAGTCCGCGGCCCGCGGCGGACGCAGGCGAATCCGCTCCCCCTCAAGCCGGGGACCGCTCTCGGGACTGATCCAGTCGAGCAGGGCCATGCGCCGAGGGTCGTCGGAATCCGCCGCACGTCAAGGGTCGTCTTCGCCTCAGCCGTACAGCGCGCGCTTGAACCCCGCCCCCGCCGTCAGCGCCGCCTTGGGGCCAAGCACCGCCACGGCGCAGCGGCCGTCGGCGAGAATCGCCGCCCCCAGCCGCAGCAGATCGGCGTCGGTGACCGCGTCGATCGCGGCCGCCAGCTCCGCCGGCGACAACACCCGCCCGAACAGCAGCACTTGGCCGGCCGCCTGTTCGGCCCGGGCCATGGCCGATTCCCGGGCCATGAACATCGACGCCTTCAGCTGCGCCTTGGCCCGCGCCAGTTCCGCCGGTTCGACGCCCCGGGCCATGCCGACCAGTTCGCCCGCCACCACCCGGGCCAGTTCGGCGGCGTCCTTGGCCGCGCAGCCGGCGAACACGCCCAGCACGCCGGCGTCGGCATAGGTCTCCGCATAGGCGTCGATGGCATAGGCCAGGCCCCGGCGCTCGCGGGCTTCCTGGAACAGCCGCGAGGCCATGCCGCCGCCGAGGATCTCGGCGTACAGGCGCAGGGCGAAATAGTCGGGGTCGCGGGCGCCGACCGCCGGCAGCAGGATCGCCACGCTGGCCTGCTCGAGGCGCTTGGCCAGGGCCCGCTGGCCGCCGATGAAGCGGGCGGCGGGCGGGTCCGGCAGCGGTGCGGACGGCGCGGCGTGACCGAAGGCGCGATCGGCCAGCGCCAGCAACTCGGCCACCTCCACCGCGCCGGCGGCGCTGACCACCAGGGCGTCGGGGGAATAGAGC
>CAXNKO010000043.1:0-9248 GCA_964202685.1 Caulobacterales bacterium | reverse complement strand
CTTCTTCTCCACCGCCGAAACCGTGAACGTCGCCGCCTGCACCGCGGCGCGGGCGGCGTGGGCGGCGGCCTCATTGGGCAGGTCGAACTTGGTCAGCCGCTTGCCTTGGTGTTTCGCCAGCCGGGCGGCGAAGGGCTCGGCCCCGGCGCTGACCTCGGCCTCCACGGTCCAGTATTCCTGGGTGCGGAAGCGCTCGATCTCCAGTTCGCGGTCGACCACCAGGCGCAGCGCCACCGACTGCACCCGCCCGGCCGAACGCGCCCCCGGCAGCTTGCGCCACAGCACCGGCGACAGGGTGAAGCCGACCAGATAGTCCAGCGCCCGGCGGGCCAGGTAGGCGTCCACCAGTTCCATGTCGATGTCGCGCGGGTGCTTCATCGCCTCGGTGACGGCGGACTTGGTGATGGCGTTGAACACCACCCGCTGCACCTGGGCGCCCTTCAGCGCCTTCTTCTTCGATAGCACCTCAAGCACATGCCAGCTGATCGCCTCGCCCTCGCGGTCGGGGTCGGTGGCCAGGATGATGGTCTTGGCGCCCTTGGCGGCCTCGGCGATCTCGTTGAGCCGTTTCGCGGACTTGGCGTCCACGTCCCAGCTCATGGCGAAGTCTTCCTCGGGCCGCACCGAGCCGTTCTTGGCCGGCAGGTCGCGCACAAGGCCGTAGGACGCCAGGACGATATAGCCCGCGCCCAGGTATTTGTTGATGGTCTTGGCCTTGGCCGGGCTTTCAACGACGACGACGTTCATGCGGAGCTGAAGCCCTGTCCCGGGCTCGCCGCCCGACGTTCTTGAGGGCGCGGAAAGTGGGTCGCGCCGACAGCCGTGTCAACGGCGTTGGCGGTTCTCCGGCCCGGGCGGCGTGAAGCAGGCGCCGGCGCGCGGTGGTTGGGGACGCTCAAATCCCCGGGCTCAGACCTCCGTCGACGTTGATCACGCAGCCGGTCACGTAGGACGCCGCATCCGAGGCCAGGAAGCAGGCGACGTTGGCGAATTCCTCGGCCCGGCCCATGCGGCCCATGGGCACCCGGGCGCGTTCGGCGCCCCGCTGCAGATAGTCCGCGTATTCGCCCTTCGACCCGCCCGCCGCCCAGCCGCGCCGGTGCTGATCGGAGTCCACCAGCCCCACCACGATGCCGTTGACCAGCACCCCGTGCGCCGCCCCCTCGTTGGACAGCGTCTTGGTCAGCGCGATCCCCGCCGCCCGGGTCACCGACGTGGGCGCCGAGCCCGCCGAGGGCGCCTTGGCGTAGATGTTCAGGGTGTTGAGGATCCGCCCCCAGTTCCGGGCCTTCATGTCCGGAAACGCCAGGCGCGAAAACCGCACGGCGGCCATCAGCTTCTGGTCGATGTCGGCCTTCCAGCGCGCCTCATCCAGGCTCTCGAACGGCCCGGACATATGTGCCCCGGCGTTGTTCATGATGATGTCCACCGCCCCGAACCGGGCCTTGGCCGCGGCGTAGGTCGCCTCGATCTCCACCAGGCTGGTGACGTCGCAGGCATAGGCCTCCACCTCGCCCAGGGCCGTCCGGCGGACCTCGTCAGCGGCCGCGGCCAGGGTGGCCGCATCCCGCGCCACGACGGCGATGTTGGCGCCGGACGCCGCCATGCGCACGGCGCTGGCCAGGCCCAGGCCCTTGCTGCCCCCGGTGATCAGGGCGGTGCGGCCGTTCAGTCGGATATCCATCGGCCTCAGCCCTTCTGTGTGCGGCCGCGCGCCTGCACGCCGGCGCGGCGTTCGGCGATCGACTCTGGGGTCAGGGCGGCGTTGTCGGCGTTCGACCGCTCCAGCTCCAGCGCCATGGCCTGGCCGAACGGCAGGTCATAGCCGTCGTCGATCAGCGCCTTGTAGCGGCGCACCATGTCCGGATCGCAGCTGGCGATGTCGGCGGCCAGCCTGCGCGCCGCCGGCATCAGTTCCTCCGGCGCCACCACCCGGTTCACCAGCCCCCAGGCGCAGGCGGTGGCCGCGTCGAGGAAGTTGCCGCTCAGCGACAGCTCCTTGGCCCGCGACGGCCCAAGGATCCGGCTCAGCCGCTGCGACATGCCCCAGCCCGGCGTCACGCCGACCCGCACATGGGTGTCGGCGAAGCGGGCGTTGGTGGAGGCGATGAGGATGTCGCAGGCCACCGCCAGCTCGAAGCCGCCGGTGATCGCCACCCCGTTGATCGCCCCGATCACCGGCTTCGGGCAAGCGCGCAGGGCGGCCACCGCATCCTTGCCGCGGCGCGCCCCGTCCGGGCCATAGCCCAGGCCGTAGACGCCGACCTCCTTCAGGTCGAGGCCGGCGGTGAAGGCCCGCTCGCCGGCGCCGGTGATGATCATCACCCGGACAGCGTCGTCGGCGCCGACGGTCTCGATCGCCTCGGCCAGTTCGCTCTGCAAGGCCAGCGAGAGCGCGTTCATCGCCTCGGGCCGGTTCAGGGTGATGACGGCGATCGCGCCGTCCGTCTCAACGGTGACCAGGGCCATTTCGGTTCCTCGCTATTTCAGAAAGGCTTTGATCTCGGCCAGGAAGGCGTCGAACTTGTCGTGGTGCACCCAGTGGCCGGCGCCCGGGAAGGCGGCGACGCGGGCGTTGTTGAAGTGCTTGAGTTCCGGCGTCGGATCCAGGGCCCAGCTTTCCGTGCCCCAGCACAACAGCACCGGGCAGGCGATCGAACCCCACAGGGCGTGCATGTCGGCCTGGGCGATATCGGTGGGAACACCGGAGCGCAGATAGGGGTCGAACTTCCAGCTGTAGCTGCCGTCCTCGTTGCGGCTGACCGCATGAATGGTCAGGTGGCGGGCCTGCTCTTCGCTGAGTTTGGTGTTCTCCTGGCGCATTCGCGCCAGCGCTGCGTCCAGGGTCGGGTAGCGGTAGTGGAGCTTGCCGGCGAGCGCGCGGCGGTCCTCGATCCAGTCGGTCAGCCGCTGGTGCACCGGGATCATCCAGCGGTTGGAATAGGCGTCCGGCGGGAACCCCAGGCCCTCGATGGTCGCCAGCCGGCGCACATTTTCCGGATAGAGGCCCGCGTAGCGCAGCGAGACGATGGAGCCCATGGAGTGGGAGACGATCGACACCGGCTTCAGCTCCAGCTGGTGGATCAGCTGGGCCACGTCATAGAGGTAGGTGGTGATCTGGTAGCCGCCGTCCGGCGACCAGGCGCTGTCGCCATGGCCGCGGTGGTCCAGGGCGATCACATGCCAGTCCTTGCGCAGCGCCTGGGCGGTCCAGTCCCAGCTGCGGCAATGGTCGCGGCCCCCGTGCAACAGCAGCAGCGGCGGCGCCTCGCGATTGCCCCAGTCGACATAGTGCAGCTTCAGCCGCTGGGAGACGAAGGTGTGCGAGGTGGGGCCGAGCAGTTCCTGTTCCGACATGTGCCGCCCTATGCGCCCGCCGCCAGCCGCTCGTACTCGGCGATGGCGTCGAACATGTAATCGCGGATCACCAGAGGATCGGGGATCTTGGTGGGATCGGTCATGATCCCCATGAACAGGCTGTCGCCGTTGCGCCGCGAGGTGACATTGAGGAACCGCCCCGCGCCCAGCAGCGGGGTGGGGAAGTTGGCGATCTGGCGGAAGCCCGCATAGCTGCGCGCCTCGGCCGGTCCCGGCACATTGGACAGGCTGATATTGCCCGGCAGCACGGCGGCGCCATCGGCCTGGCGGGCGGCGAACTTGGCCCGCCGGTCGCGGGCGCCATAGGGCTTTTCCAGCGCGCCCAGCAGCGCCTCGTCATGGGCGGTGCGCGCCTGTTCGGCGGCCATCGACGCGCGGATGGCCTGGAACCGCGCCATGGGGTCGGCGACCGTGGTGGCCAGGTGCGGGTGCAGGGCGACGATGCGGTTGCCGAACGGCCCATGCTCCGGCCTGCGATAGCTGCGGGCCGAATTGATCACGATCGGCGTCTCCGGCAGGTCGTCGATCTCCAGCAGATAGCGTCTGAGCGCGCTGGCGCAGACGGCCAGGAACACGTCATTGACCGTGCCTCCCAGCTGCTTGCCCAGGGCCTTCAGCTGTTCCAGCGGCAGGGTGATGGTGGAATAGGCCCGGGTGAGCGCGGTGGGCCCCGACATCTTCAGCACCGGGGTGCGGGCGCGCCGGGTGGCGGGATCGGCCTGCAGCGCCTCGATCGCGGCCAGGGCCGCCCTGCGCCGCGCCGAACCTTCCGCCTGCAGGGGCGCCTCGCGGGCGAAGCGCTGGTCGGCCATGCGCCGCCAGTCCGCCTCGGACGGCGGCTGACCTGCGGCGGTGCGCGGCGGGGCGGGATCGGTCTCGTCGCTCAGCAGGCCCAGCACGGTCTGGAAGCCGATCCCGTCAGCCACCCCGTGGTGCATCTTCATATATATGGCGCAGCGGTCGCCGGTCATGCGGTCGATGACGTGGACCTCGAACGGTGGCTTGGTCAGGTCCAGCCCATGCATGATCTCGGCGGCGATGACGGCGTACAGCGCCTCGTCGTCCAGCTCCTGGTCCGCCGGGACCCGGCGAATGTGGTAGTCCAGGTCGCAACCGGGCACGTCCACCCAGACGTCGGAGTCATAGCCGTCCGGCGCCGGGCGGATCTCCGCCAGCAGCGGGGTGTGCGGCAGACGCGCCGCGAACTGGGCGCGGATGGCGTCGTAAAACCCGGCCTTCTTCGACGCCGGAACCTCCAGGATCATCACCGCGCCCACATGCATGGGGGTGGCCGCGGTGTCGGTGAGGATCATGAAATGGTCGTCGGGCCGCATGCGCCGGACGCCGGGGACCAGGAGGTCGGGATCGTCAGTCATCGGGAAACCCTCAATCGAACTTGACGATGATCTTGGCATGGCGCTCCGGGTCGTTCAGCGCCTTGAACGCATCGGCCACGCCCTCGGGCGCCACCGCCCCGGTCAGCGCGCGGCCTGCGTCGATGCGGCCCTCGGCGATGTCGGCCAGGGTCGCGCGGAACTCGGCCGGCGTGTAGTTGAGCGAGAAGCCGATATCGAGCTCCTTGTTGAAGGCCATCACCTGGTCGATGGCGCTGGCCTCGAGCGCGTTGGAGACCACCACCAGCTGGCCGTTGGCGGGCAGGGCGGCCACCACCGTCTGGGCCATGCCGGCGCGCCCGGTGCATTCGAAGCCCACCGCCCGGGGCCCGCGCTTGCCGGCCCCGTGCCGCGCCCACACCGCGGCAAGGGGCTCCACCGCCGGGTCCACGACCTCGTCGGCGCCTAGCAGCTCGGCGAACCGGCGCCGGCCGGGGGAGAAGTCGAGGCCGATCACCGGCCCCAGCCCGCGCGCCTTCAGCGCCGCGATCACCGCCAGGCCGATGGGTCCGCAGCCGACAACGCAGATAACCGCCGGCGGCTGCACATTGGCCCGCGCCACCGCATGCGCCCCCACCGCGAACGGCTCGGTCATGGCCGCCAGCTCCGCCGACAGCCCGTTCGGCACCTCGAACAGCAGCTTCTCGGTCAGCACCATCCGTTCCGCGAAGCCGCCGGGATAGCGGTTTGAATAACCAACATATTCCGCCCCGAACGCGCTGGTCAGATAGGGCAGACCCACCACCCGCGTGCCGGCCTTCAGCCGTGGCGCGGTTCCCGGGCCATGGTCGAGGATCTCGGCGCAGAACTCGTGGCCGAACACCACCGGCTGGTCGGGGTCGGTGGCCAGGGCCGAGCCGGAGCGCTGCAACCCCTCAAGGAAGCCATGCATGTGCCCCAGCGCATGCAGGTCGGTGCCGCAGATGCCGCAGGCCAGCGTCCGCGCCAGCACCTGGCCCTCGCCAGGGGCCGGGGGCGGTTCGATCTCCTCGCAGGTGAGCACGCCCTGGCGCGCCACGACGGCTCTCATGGTCTGGCTCCCTCAGCCCCGCGCCAGCATCTTCTTGTCCCAGCCCCGCTCGCGGTAGAGGCGGTCGAAGTTGGGCTGGCCGGTCTGGGCGGTGACGCCGCCGTCCACCACCAGGGCGTGGCCGGTGACGTAGCTGGCGTCCTTCGACGCCAGGAACGCCATGGCCGCGGCCATCTCGTCGGCCTGGCCCACCCGGCCCATGGGCACCAGCCGGGCGTATTCCTGCATGATCGCCTCATCGCGCAGGTGGGCGTTCAGCATCGGCGTGCCGACCCCGCCGGGGCAGACGCAGTTCACCCGCACCCCTTCATGGGCATGGTCGACGGCCATGTTCCTGGTCAGGTTCAGCACCCCGGCCTTGGCGACGTTGTAGGCCACCAGCCCGGGGTCGCCGAACTGGCCGGAGATCGACGAGGTGTTGACGATGCAACCGCGGACTTTTCGCAAGTGGGGCAGGGCGGCGCGGCTGCCGAAGAACACCGCGTCCAGGTCTACCGCCATGGTCTTGCGCCACATTTCCGGGGTGATCTCGTCCACATGGCCGAAACAGCCGATGCCGGCGTTGTTGATCAGCACGTCCAGGTGGCCGAAATGTCCGGCGGCGGCGTCGATGAAGGCCGCGTAGGCCGCGCCGTCGGCGACATCGACGGCCTGGGTGTAGAGCCGCTCCGGCGGCAGGCAGAGGCTGGCCGCCTGAGCCGCCAGCGCCTCGGCGCGCAGGTCGCAGAGCGCCAGGCTCGCCCCTTCCGCCGCGAACCGCGCCGCCGCTGCAGCCCCAATGCCGGAGGCCGCGCCGCTGATCGCCACCGCCTGGCCATCGAAGCGGCGCATGGAGCCCACGGGTTCGGTCATTTGGCCAGCACCTTCTTCAGGGCCTGGGCGACACCCTCGCCGGTGAGGCCATAGTGGCGGTAGAGCTGGCTGGGGGGCGCCACCAGGGCGTAGTCGTCCGGCAACGCCTGCTTGCCGAAGCGCACGGCGCGGCCGGCCAGGGCCAGCACCTCGCCCACCGCGCTGCCCAGGCCGCCATGGGGATTGTGCTCCTCCACGGTGAGGATGGCGGCGGTCTGATCGGCGGCGGCCAGGATGGCGGCCTCATCCAGCGGTTTCAGATAGACCGCGTCCAGCACCCGCACCGACACGCCCTCGGCGGCCAATATGCCGGCGGCGTCCAGGGCCACTTTCACGCCGATGCCGGTGGCGATCAGCGTGGCGTCGGTCCCCGCCCTCAAGGTGACGAACTTGCCGTGTTCGAACACCGGCGTCTCTGCATAGACCGGCTTCTCCGCCCCCCGGCCGATGCGGATATAGACCGGTCCGTCCAAATCGACGGTGGCCCGCAGCAAGCCGCGGATGGCGTTGCCGTCGGCGGCGGAGACCACGGTCATATGGCCCATGGCCCGGGTCACGGCGATGTCCTCCACCGCGTGGTGGCTGGTCCCGTAGAAGCCCATGGAGATGCCGGCGTGGTGGGCGAGGATGCGCACCTTCATCCGGGTATAGGCGAGGTCGGTCCGCAGCTGCTCGGCGCACAGCAGCGAGGCGAAGGAGGCGAAGGTCGAGACGTAGGGGATCATCCCCGTCGAGGCCAGGCCCGCGGCGATGGACATCATGTTCTGCTCGGCGATGCCGGTGTTGATGAACCGGTGGGGCAGGGCGCGCTGAAATTCGTCCAGGCCGTTGGAGGTGGCGAGGTCGGCGGTCATCACCACGATCTCCGGCCGCTCGGCCGCCATGGCGATCAGCTCGTCGGCCATGGTCAGCGCCGTGAGCTTGGCCAGCGAGGTCTGGATGTTCCAGCTGGCGGGGTCGAGGACAGTGGCGGTCATCGGGCGAGCCTCGCTTCGATCTCGGCCATGGCCGCGGCCTTGTCGGCCGGTCCCAGAAAGCCCCGGTGCCAGGAGGGGTCGCGCTCCATGAAGCTGACGCCCTTGCCCTTCCTGGTGCGGGCGACGATCATCTGCGGCCGATCCGCCGCCTGGGCGCGGGCGAAGGCCGCCAGCACCGCGTCCATGTCGTGGCCGTCGATCTCGTCCACCGCCCAGCCGAAGGCCGCGAACTTGTCCGCCATCGGCTCGACGCCCATCACCGCCTCGGTGTCTCCGTCCAGGCCCATGCCGTTGGCGTCGACGACGCCGATCAGGTTGGCGAGACCGTAATGGGCCGCGGCCATCGCCGCCTCCCACACCTGGCCCTCGGCCAGCTCGCCGTCGCCCAGCATCACCCAGGTCAGATAGTCCTTGCCGCGCATCTTGGCCGACAGCGCCATGCCCACCCCCACCGACAGATTGTGGCCGATGGAGCCGGAGGAGAAATCGATGCCCGGGACCTTGTTCATGTCCGGGTGGTCGCCCAGGGGACTGCCCAGCCGGGTGTAGGTGTCCAGCAAGTCGGCGGGAAAGTAGCCCAGGTCGGCCAGCACCGGATACTGGCCGATGGCGGCGTGGCCCTTGCCCAGCAGGAAGCGGTCGCGGTCGTCCCAGCGCGGGTCGGTGGGCTTCAGCCGCAGCACCGAGTAGTACAGCGCCGCGAACATCTCCGCGCAGGAGAAGACGCTGGAGTAGTGGCCGCTCTTGGCGATCTCCACCAGCCGGATGGTCTCCAGCCGGATCCAGTCGGCCCGCCGCTGCAGGACGCGGACGTCGGCCGGCCGGTTGCGGGGCAGCACACTGTTGTCCATGGGCGCTCCGTCGGCTTCGTCGAACTTGGGATTGGCCCGCGGCGGCGGCGGAATCAAGCGCTGGATCGCCGAACCCCGCCCCATTAGGGTCGCGCCGAACCAGGCGAGGGCGACCATGACTGAGACGAACGAGACCCGGTCCCCGGAATTGGAGGGCCGGGTGGCGATCCCGGCCTGGTGGCGCGGCATCGTCGCACGCCACGGGCCCCGGGATTTCGTGCTCAAGGAAGGCCGCGACCGGGCCAGCTACGCCGAGATCGACGCCCGGTCCGCCGCCATCGCCCGCGGCCTGCTGGCCGACGGGGCCGGCAAGGGGACCCGGATCGGCATATTGATGCAGAACGGCCCCGACTGGGTGGCCAGCTGGCTGGCGGTCTCGCGCATCGGCGGCATCGCCATCGCGCTCTCCACCTTCGCCGCGGTGCGCGAGCTGGCCTATGGGGTGCGCCACGCCGACGTGGCCATATTGCTGGCCTCCGAACGCTACCTGCGCCACGACTATTGCGCCCGCCTGGAGGAGGCCTTCCCCGGCCTCGCCGATCACGACGGCCGCCAGGTCCTGGCGTTGGAGGACGGCCCCTATCTGCGCTCGATCTGGATCGCCGGCGAAGCCCCCGGCTGGGCCCGGGGAACCCTCGCCGATCTGGAGGCCGCGGGCCGCGCTTCGCCCATCTTCACCGCCGCCCTGCTGGCCCGGGTGGAGGCCGAGGTCGCCGCCTCCGACCCCTGCATCATGATCTACACCTCCGGCTCCACCGCGCTGCCT
>CAXNKO010000042.1:0-9251 GCA_964202685.1 Caulobacterales bacterium | reverse complement strand
GGCGACAATGACCGCGTCGCCCACGAAGCTCAGGAAGGCGTCGACCACCTCGGCCTGGGCGAACCGGGGCTTGCCGCGCAGAAACTCCGTCGACAGGCCGTGCACCCGCTGGGCGTCGGCGGGCATGTCGCGCTCCGGATCGACGTAGCTGTGAAAGCTGCGGCCGGTGGGGACGAAGTCCTCGGTCTCGATGCAGGCGATCTCCACCAGCCGGTGTCCCAGGTGGGGTTCGAAGCCGGTGGTTTCGGTGTCGAGGACGATCTCGCGAGCCATGGCCCGTCATGCCCGGCTTCGCGGCCGGCTGCAACGCCTCCTGTCGGGGTGGCTGGAGCGCCAGGCCGGATCGCGCAGGGCGGCGATGATCGCCTTCACCTGCTCACGGGCGTGGTCAAGACCCTGGCTGGTGTCGACGATGAAATCGGCCCCGGCCCGCTTGACCGCATCCGGCGTCTGGCGGCCGAGGATGTATTCCAGCCGCTCAAGGGTCATGCCTTCCCGGGCCAGCACCCGTTCGCGCTGCATGTCCCGCGTGGCCGAGACCACCACCAGGGCGTCGACGTTCTTCTGGGCCCCGGTCTCGAACATCAGCGGGATGTCCAGCGCCACCATCTCGGCGCCGGCCGCCAGGGCGTCGGTGAAGAAATGCGACCGATGGCCCTGCAGCAAGGGATGGGTAACCGCGTTCAGCCGCGCCATGGCCGCGTCGTTTCCCAGTACCCGCTTGCGCAGTTCCTCCCGATCGACAGCGCCGTCTCTGGTCACCCCGGGGAACGCCGCTTCCAGCGGCGCCACCGCCGCGCCGCCCCTCAGGTACAGCCGCCCCATCTCATAGTCGGCGTCATAGACCGGCACGCCGAGTTCCTTGAACATGGCCGCCGTGGTGGATTTGCCCATGCCGATGGAGCCGGTGAGGCCGATGGTCCGCATCGTCTGTTTCATCCCAGTGTGGTTAGCGCCAGACCGCGGACATCGACCCCCGCCGGCGGCGGGCGGCCGAACAGCGCCTCGAAAGCGGGCCGCGCCTGGCCGATCAGCATCGCCAGCCCATCGACAACGACCAGGCCCCGCGCCTCAGCCGCGGCGAGAAAGGCGGTCTTCAGGGGTTTGTAGACCATGTCCATGGCCACCGCATCGGTGGGGAGGGCGGCGAAGGGCAGGGTTAGCCCCTGATCGCCGTCCAGCCCCACGGAGGTGGCGTTCACCACCGCGGTCGCGCCCGCGAAGGCGGCGTCCGCCGCCGTCAATCCGTAGGCAACGACCGTCGCGCCCAGGTCCCTGGCGAGGGCCTCGGCCCTGGCCAGGGTCCGGTTCACGACCCGCACCTGCGGCGCGCCTTGCGCCACGAAGGCGGCCACCGCGCCGCGCGCAGCCCCGCCGGCGCCCAGGACCACCACGGGCCCCCGCGCAGCGTCGAACCCGGGCGCTTGTTCGGCGAACGCCGCCATCAGGCCCAGCCCGTCGGTGTTGTCCGCCACGATGGCGCCGTCCGGCTCGAACAGCAGCAGGTTGGCCGCCCCGGCCATGCTGGCGCGGTCACTGGCCCGGTCGGCCACGGCCAGGGCCAGGGCCTTGAAGGGCAGGGTGACGTTGAGGCCGCGGATCGCGCCGCCGCGCAGGCCATGGGCGAACGCCGCGAAGCCCTCGGCGGGGGGCTGGAACGCCACATAGACCGCGTCCAGACCGGCGGCGGCGATCCAGGCGTTGTGGATCAACGGGCTCAATGAATGGCGGACCGAGGCCCCGGCCACGCCGGCCACCAGGGTGGCGCCGGTGATGGCGCTGGTCATGCCGGGAGTGTCCCTTCGCGGCGCAGCAGATCGAGCAGGCTCAGCAGCGGCAAGCCAAGTATGGCGAAGTAGTCCCCTTCGATGCGCTCGAAGAGCTGCGCGCCGGGGCCTTCCAGGCGGTAACAGCCCACGGACCCCAGGGCCAGCGGCCCCTCGGTTTCGATGTAGGATTGCAGAAAGGCGTCGGAGAACCGCCGCATGGTCAGGGTCACGCTCACCAAGTCGCGCCAGATCACCGCGCCGTCCCGGGCCACCGCCACGGCGGCGTGGAGCTGGTGGGTCTCGCCGCGCAACCGCCGCAGGCGTTCGGCCGCCGCCAGCAGAGTGTCCACCTTGTCGTAGAGGCCGCTGGCGAATTCCAGCGTCTGATCTGCGCCGATCACCAGGCCGCCGCGGCGGACTGAAACCGCCAGGGCCTTGCGATCGGCCAGGGCCACCGCCACGTCACGCGGCGAGCCGCCGGCGGCCAGCAGCTCGGCCTTCACCGCATCCTCATCCACCCCCGGAGACAGGGTCTCGAAAGCGACGCCCGCCCCGGTCAGCAGGGCGGCGCGGGTGGGGCTTTTCGACGCCAGGATGATCGGCTCGCTCACCCGAGGATCTCCACCTGGCCGTGGCCCCCGTGCAGGATGTTGAGCACCGCCGCGGCGGTCTCCTCCACCGAGCGGCGGGTGACGTCGATCATCGGCCAGCCGTGACGTTCGAACAGCCGCCGCGAGGCGATGATCTCGCTGCGCACGCTTTCGGCGTCGGTATAGGTGCTCTCACGGGTCTCGTTGAGGTTCAAAAGCCGGTTCTTGCGGATCTGCAGCAGCCGGTCCGGCGAAACGGTGAGCCCGACCACCAGCGCCTTCTTCAGGGTGAACAGCTTTTCCGGCGGCGGCCGGTGCGGCACCAGCGGCACATTGGCCGCCCGCACGCCGCGGTGGGCCAGATAGATGCAGGTGGGTGTCTTTGAGGTCCGCGACACCCCCACCAGCACCACGTCGGCCTGTTCCAGATCCTGGCCGCCCTGGCCGTCGTCATGGCCGATAGCGTAGTTGAGCGCGTCCATGCGGTTGAAATAGTCGGTGTCGAGGGCATGTTGCACCCCCACCCGGCTGGTGATGGCGGCGCCAAGGTAGCGCGACAGGGACGAAACCAGGGGATCAAGCGCCGGGTAGCAGGGCATGTCGAACGTCCGGCAGCCTTCCTCCAAGGTAGAGCGCAGCTTGTCGTCAACAATGGTGTGGATGACCACGCCGGGGGCTTCCTCGATATTGGCCAGGGCCCGCTCCAGCTGCCGCTGCGAACGCACCAGGGCGTAGATATGCTCGATCGGCAGCACATTCTCGAACCGGGCGCAGACCGCGCGGGCAAGCGCGTTCAAGGTCTCGCCGGTGGAGTCCGACACCAGGTGGATGTGGATGTAGGTGGCGAGGCGCTGCGTCATCACATGGATTGTTGGGGATGGATCGGTCGAAACAGTCTTAGCGAAGCCGGGCGCGCTTGGGGATAGGGCGGGTGAAAAAGGCGCGGCCGGCGGCGCGGGGTTTTTCGTGGGGATGATATGGGCGGCTTCCCCCGACTTGATCCACGGGTTGCCGGCCTGGGGACGACGTTAACCCCCGGTTAGGGATTTCGTCGCCGATCCGGCCGCGCTTCGACCTCGCTTCACCGCGAGGTTAACGAAACCTTAATCCGGGCAAGCGGCTTGCAGGTTCTCCCCGGGATTCACAGCCTGGTTGTTCCCCGACGCCGATCGCGCAATCAGCCGGGGACGGACTGCGGACGGCGCGGTAGGGCCAACCAACCATCCCCGAGTCTGACCGGCCCTACTGCTTGTCCTACCTTCAAGATTAAGATTCTTGATTGGAATAGAAGGGCGGCCGGGCTTGAGCCCATCGCGGTTAGCCGATTTAACCCCGCCATGAGCGAAACCCCGCGACCGCTGCTGCTGCGCGCCCTGGCCGGCGAAACCCTGCCGCGTCCGCCCATCTGGTTCATGCGCCAGGCGGGCCGCTCGCTGCCGGAATATCGGGCTCTGCGGGAGCAGGCGGCCGACTTCATCGCCTTTTGCCACAATCCGCAGATGGCGGCCGAGGCCACCCTGCAACCCATGCGCCGGTTTGCCTTCGACGCGGCCATCGTCTTCGCCGATATCCTGCTGCTGCCCAAGGCGCTGGGTCAGCAGGTGTGGTTCGAGGCGGGGGAAGGGCCCAGGCTGGGACCGTTGCCGTCCATCGCGCGGATGGCGGCGGAGGTAGAGGCCTCCACCGAGCGGCTGGCCGCCGTCGGTGAAACCCTGAGCCGTGTCCGCGCCGCCCTGGAGCCCGAGCGGGCGCTGATCGGTTTCGCCGGCGCCCCCTGGACCGTCGCCACCTACATGATCCAGGGTCGGGGCGGCGAGCGTGACGCGGCCCGGGCCTTCGCCTATGCGCAACCCGAGGTGCTGGATCAGCTGTTGGCGGTGCTGGTCGATTCCACCGCGCGCTACCTGGTGATGCAGGCCAGGGCCGGAGCCCAGGTGCTGAAGCTGTTCGAATCCTGGGCCGAGGGCCTGTCCGAGGACATGTTCGAGCGGCTGGTGATCCGTCCCCACGCCGCCATCGTCGAACAGGTGCGCGCGGCCGGCGTCACCGCGCCCTTCATCGGTTTTCCTCGCGGGGCCGGGGCCCTGGTCGAGGGCTATGCGGCGGCTTCGCCGGTGCAGGCGGTGGCCCTGGACACCCAGGCGCCCATGGCGCTGGGCCGGCGGTTGCAGGCGCAGGGCAAGACCATCCAGGGCGCGCTGGACAACCTGCTGCTGCGCGCCGGGGGGTCGGCCCTCGACGCCCGGGTCGAGGGCTTGCTGGAGGCGTGGGGGCCGGGCCCCTATATCTTCAACCTCGGTCATGGGGTGCTGCCGGACACCCCCATCGCCCACATCCAGCAAGTGGTGGCCCGGGTGACCGGGAGCGCCGGATGAGCCGGCTGGCGGTGGTGCTGTTCAACCTCGGCGGGCCGGATGGGCCGGCGGCGGTGCGGCCGTTCCTGTTCAACCTGTTTCGCGATCCGGCGATCATCGGCGCCCCGGCGATCGTGC
Organism: Caulobacterales bacterium; assembly: GCA_964202685.1. Lineage (GTDB taxonomy): Bacteria > Pseudomonadota > Alphaproteobacteria > Caulobacterales > Caulobacteraceae > Phenylobacterium. The sequence goes on along the minus strand of CAXNKO010000042.1, from coordinate 4,400 downwards.
GCTATCCCCTGGCCGCCGCCCTGGCCGTCTCACGGACGAAGACGGCCCGGGCCAACTACGACCTGCTGGGAGGCGGCTCGCCGCTGTTGCCGGAGACCCGGGCCCAGGCCGCGGCGCTGCAGCAGGCGCTTGGCGCCGCCCTGCCCGGCCAGGAGTCTCGCGTCTTCGTCGCCATGCGCTACTGGCGGCCGTTCGCCGGGGCGACGGCGCGGGCGGTGGCGGAATTCGCCCCCGACGAGATCGTGCTGCTGCCGCTCTATCCGCAATACTCCACCACCACCACCGCCTCCTCCCTGGCCGCCTGGGGCAAGGCCTACCGGGGAAAAGGGCGTATACGGACGATTTGCTGTTATCCCACCGAGGATCGCTTCGTCGCCGCCCACGCCGGGGCGATTGAGGCGGCGTTCAATGCGGCCGGACGGCCAGCTAAGCTGCGGCTGCTGTTTTCCGCCCACGGGCTGCCGGAAAAGGTGATCGCCGCGGGGGATCCCTATCAGGCCCAGGTGGAGGCCACGTCCCGGGCGGTGGCCCTGCGCCTGGGGCCGGGCTGGGACTGGACGGTGTGTTATCAGAGCCGGGTCGGCCCGCTGAAATGGATCGGCCCGTCCACCGAGGACGAGATCCGCCGGGCGGGCGCCGAGGGGATCGGGGTCATCGTCGCCCCCATCGCCTTCGTCTCCGAACATGTGGAGACCCTGGTGGAGCTCGACCGGGACTACGCCCTTCTGGCGGCGGAGGTGGGCTGCGCGCCCTATCTGCGCGCGCCGGCCCTGGGCGTGGACAATGACTTCATCCAGGGCCTGGCCGGCGCGGTCACGGCGGCGCTGCACGGTCGCGACCCCGTCGCCCCGCACGGGGGCTGGCGCTGTCCGCGCGACTTTGGAAAGTGCCCGCTAAAGGGCATCGGCGGTGAGCTAGCCATCCAGGGTCCTTCTCCCCTTGCGGGAGAAGGTGGCGGCGAAGCCGGCGGATGAGGGGTCTCTCGGCGATTCAAGCAATCGTGCTTACCCCTTGCCGGTCAAGCCGTGGAACACCCCTCATCCGACCCTGCTTCGCAGGGCCACCTTCTCCCGCAAGGGGAGAAGGGACGCTTAAACTTGCCGCCTATGCGCACAAGGGGGAACCCGCATGACCTACAATGTGCTGCGCGCCCTGCACATCCTGGCGGTGATCGCCTGGATGATCGGGCTGATGTATTTGCCCAGGCTGTTCGCCTACCACACCAAGGCGGCGCCGGGCTCGGAGATGGACCTGACGTTCCAGAAGATGGAACTGGGGCTTTACCGGATCATCATGAACGCCGGCATGATCGCCGCCTTCGTGTTCGGCGTCTGGCTGATCATCTATGACGGTCAGGCGCGGGGCTGGGGCTTTCTCGCCACGCCCTGGATGATCGCCAAACTGGCCGGGGTGAGCTTCCTGACCTATTGGCACCACTACCTGGGGCAGGCGCGCAAAGCCTTCGCCGAGGGGCGCAATCAGCGCTCCGAACGCTACTGGCGGATGGTCAATGAGCTGCCGTTCCTGGCCGCCATCGTCATGGTGCTGGCGGTGACCACGGAGTTTGGGGGGTAGGGCAGGGGCGCCACGCCCCTGTCGCGACCCTTGACCCGGCGGCCCGCATGTGGTTCCGCTGGGGCAGCGCAGGCCGAAACGCCCGCGTCCCGCCTCTTGCCGACGCCGCGCGCCTAAGCCGCAGCGACCGGACCTCACGAACCACCCGGCCCCGCGCCGACCGATGCTGAACCTCCCCATGCCCGAGGACCGTCCCAGCGACGCCGCGGGCGAAGCCGCCTGTCCATGAGCTTTCCCCATGCCTGACGAATCCCCCGCCGACAGCTTCGAAATCAACGCCGACGACCTCGACGCCGGCGGCGACGGCGCGGATGAACCCTCCGAGGTCGGCGCGTCGATCGCCGCCATGGGGCTGACGCGGATGTCGCTCCAGGAGCTGAAGGACAAGTCCCCCGCCGACCTGCTGGCCTTCGCCGAGACCCTGGAGATCGAGAACGCCAACTCCATGCGCAAGCAGGACATGATGTTCGCGATCCTCAAGGTGCTGGCCGAGGAGGGGGTGGAGGTCTCCGGCTCCGGCACCATGGAAGTGCTGCAGGACGGCTTTGGCTTCCTGCGCAGCCCCGAGGCCAACTATCTGCCCGGACCGGACGATATCTATGTGTCGCCCTCGCAGATCCGCAAGTTCGGCCTGCGCACCGGCGACACGGTGGACGGCGCGATCCGCGCGCCGCGGGAAGGCGAGCGCTACTTCGCCCTGGTCAAGGTGGACCAGATCAATTTCGAGAACCCGGAAAACGTCCGCCACAAGGTGCTGTTCGACAACCTGACCCCGCTCTATCCCGACGAGCGGCTGCGGATGGAGATCGAGGATCCGACGCTGAAGGACCGCTCCGGCCGGGTGATCGACATTGTCGCCCCCCTGGGCAAGGGCCAGCGCTGCCTGATCGTCGCCCCGCCCCGGGTGGGCAAGACCATCATGATGCAGAACATCGCCAAGGCGATCGCCGCCAACCACCCGGAATGCTACCTGATCGTGCTGCTGGTGGACGAACGCCCCGAGGAAGTCACCGACATGCAGCGCACGGTGAAGGGGGAGGTGATCGCCTCCACCTTCGACGAACCGGCGGCGCGCCACGTGCAGGTGGCCGAGATGGTGATCGAAAAGGCCAAGCGCCTGGTGGAGCACAAGCGCGACGTGGTCATCCTGCTGGACAACATCACTCGCCTGGGCCGGGCCTACAACACCGTGGTGCCGTCGTCGGGCAAGGTGCTCACCGGCGGCGTCGACGCCAACGCCCTGCAGCGGCCGAAGCGCTTCTTCGGCGCCGCGCGCAATATCGAGGAGGGGGGGTCGCTGACCATCATCTCCACCGCCCTGATCGACACCGGCAGCCGCATGGACGAAGTGATCTTCGAGGAGTTCAAGGGCACCGGCAATTCAGAAATCGTCCTCGACCGCAAGGTCGCCGACAAGCGCATCTATCCGGCCATCGACATCCTGAAGTCGGGCACCCGCAAGGACGAGCTGATCACGCCGAAGGACCAGCTGTCCAAGACCCACGTCCTGCGCCGCATCCTGGCCCCCATGGGCGCCCAGGACGCCATCGAGTTCCTGCTGGAAAAACTGCGCCAGTCGAAGAACAACGACGAGTTCTTCCAGTCGATGAACACCTGAGGCGGGCCGGTTCGCGGTGTTTCACGTGAAACACCGCAGCGGCGGCGCCGGCCCCCTCCCCCAGGGGGAGGATGGGCCTTTACCCCAGGTGGGCCTTGAAGAACGCCAGGGTGCGCGCCCCCGCGGTCTGGGCGTCGCCGGGGTGGTAGTGCTCGCCGCCGGGGCGGGCGAAGGCGTGGTCGCGGCCGGGATAGGTGTGGAGGGTGACCTTGGGGTTGTCCTTCAGGGCGGCGATGATCTGCGCCTGGGCGGCCTTCGGCACGAAGCCGTCCTCGTCGGCGATATGCATCAGCACCGGGCCCTTGAGCGCGGCGGCTTCGCTGGTGCGGCCCTCAACGCCCACCCCGTAATAGGAAACGCTGGCGTCGGCGTCGCTGCGTGTGGCGCTGAGGAACGCCAGCAGACCGCCGAGGCAGAAGCCCACGTCGCCCACCTTGCCGTTGCAACCGGGGTCCTGGCGCACCTGGGCGATGGTGGCGGCGATGTCGGCCACGCCCTTGTCGACATCGAAGGCGTTGAACAGCTCGAACGCCCGCTTCCACTCCGCCTCGCTCTTGTCGGTGATGTCGATGCCGGGCTCGATGCGCCAGAATAGATCCGGGCAGACCGCCAGATAGCCCTGGGCGGCCAGGCCGTCGGTGATGTCGCGCATCACCGCATTGACGCCGAAAATTTCCTGGATGACCACCACCGCGGCGGCCTTGGCCTGGGCCGACCGGGCCACATAGGCTGAAAAGCTTCCATCGCTGGTCTTGATCGTGATCGTCTCGCCCATGGCGTGCTCCCGTGATTGCCATGTGCCTACTAGCGCAAGGCCCGCCCGGGCGGCCATAAGATAAAACCGGAGCCGAAGCGGAGAGCTGCCATGAAAGTGACCATCGAGGTGGACTGCACCCCCGAGGAGGCCCGGCGCTTCATGGGCCTGCCCGACGTCTCGGGGCTGAACGAGCAGCTGGTGCAGGAGATGCAGGCGAAGATTACCGGCAATATGTCGATGCTCTCCGCCGAGGAGACCATGAAGACCTGGATGACGCTGGGCCAGGGCGCTCAGGATCAGTTCCGCAAGCTGATGGAAGCGGGACTGAAAGCCGCCAAGCCGGGCGAATGACCGACACCATCTTCGCCGGCGCCAGCGGCGCGGGACGGGCGGCGGTGGCGGTGATCCGCTTGTCGGGACCCGCGACCGCCCAGGCGGTGCGTGGGTTGG
>CAXNKO010000041.1:0-9338 GCA_964202685.1 Caulobacterales bacterium | reverse complement strand
GTTCGAACTGCGCCGCCAGATCGCCTGCGGTGAGATCGCCGAGGACGGCAACCTGCCCACCGAGGGCGAGCTGGTGGCGCGGTTCGGGGTTTCGCGCACCCCGATCCGCGAGGCGATCCGGGTGCTGGAGATGGAGGGCCTGGTTTGCTCCAGCCAGGGGGCCCGGGGCGGCGCCCGGGTGCAGCCGCCCAGCGCGCGGATCGCGGCGCGGCACACGGGGCTCTTGCTACGGCGGCGCCAGGCGTCGCTGGCCGACGTCTACCAGGCCCGGCTGGCGATCGAACCCTTCGCGGCGCGCCTACTGGCCGAGCGGGCGAAACCGGAAATCATCGGGCGGCTGAAGGCGGCCCTGGCCATCGAGCGCGGCCTGATCGACGAGCCCCGGGCCTGGGGCCGCGCGGCGGCCGACTTCCACCTGGCGGTGGTCGAACTGTGCGGCAACCAGACCCTCGCCGTCCTGGCCGCGCAGCTGGACGACATCGTCGCCAGCCAGACCGACGTGGAGATGGCCGAGGCCGGCGGCTCGGCCCAGGTGGAGGAGCGCCGGCGGGCCGACGACTCCCACGCGCGCCTGGTGGCCCTGGTGGAGCGCCGCGAGTCGGTTAAGGCCGAGGCCTTCTGGCGCACCCATCTGGAGGCCACCTGGCCCGCGCACCGGGTGACGGAGTCGCTCAGCGTCGACGATCTGCTGAAATAACGCCAGCGGGCAAGAGGAACAGACCCGGATGGACGACCTTTTCACCAACCCGCGCCGATGGGCCGACCTGGAGAGCTGGCGGCGCGCCGCGGTGGCGCTGCACGCCCAGGGGCCGATCCATCGGGTGGAATCGGAGCACTTCGGCCCGTTCTGGGCGGTGATCACCCGGGACGCCATCTTCGATGTGGAGCGCAGGCCGCAGCTGTTCACCAACGCCCCGGAACCGGTGCTGGCGTCGCGCAAGGCCATCGCGGCAAGGCCCTTCGCGCTGCGCACCCTGGTGCACATGGACGCCCCCGATCACCCCAAGCATCGCAAGCTCGCCCAGGACTGGTTCCGCGGCCCCAGCCTGGAGGCCATGCAGGGCCGGCTGGAGGCGCTGAGCGCCAAGGCGGTGACACGGCTGCGCGCGGCGGACGGCGGCTGCGACTTCGTGCAGGCGGTGGCGCTGCGCTATCCCCTGGAGGCGATCCTGGCGATCCTCGGCCTGCCGGAGCAGGACTACGAGCTGATGCTGCGCCTGACCCAGGAGATGTTCGGCCAGGAAGATCCCGACCTGCGCCGCAAGGGCGAGACCCGTCAGGTGTTCGGCTCCGCGGCCAAGGATATCTTCCAGTATTTCAGCCAGGTGGCCGCGGATCGTCGCGCCCGGCCCACCGACGATCTCGCCTCGGCCATCGCCAACGGGACGGTGGACGGCGCGCCGCTCAGCGAGATGGACATGCTGAGCTACTACCTGATCATCGCCACCGCCGGCCATGACACCACCGCCTACGCCATGGCCGGGGGAATGCTGGCCCTGGCCACTCACCCGGCGCAGTTCCAGCAGCTGCGCCGCGAGCCCGAGCGGCTGGGCGCCGCGGTGGAGGAGATGTTCCGCTGGACGACGCCGGCGCGGCACTTCATGCGCACGGCGGCCGAAGACACGGAGATCGCCGGACAGGCCGTGCGGGCCGGCGACTGGATCTATCTGTCCTATCCGGCGGCCAACCTGGATCCGGCGGTGTTCGAGGAGCCGCTGCGTTTCGACATCACCCGGGCCAATGCTGACCGCCATGCGACCTTCGGCCATGGGGTGCATTTCTGTCTCGGCACCCAGATGGCGCGCATGGAGATGCGCTCGCTGTTCGGCGCCCTGGTCGCGAACCTGGAGACCCTGGAGCTGGGCGGTGAAGTCGCCTACTCGCAAACCACCACGGTGGGCGGGGTGAAGCGGCTGCCGATCCGCTATCTGCTTTCCCGCGCTGCCGCCGAGACAGGGGCAAGATCATGAGCAAGTCCGCCGAAACCCCGGTGATCATCGAGGCGGCGATCTCGCCGTTCCGCACCGAAGCGCCGGTTGCCGACGCCGGAGCCCTGGCGGTCGAGGCCAAGGCCTGTCTCGCCGCGGGCGCGGCCATCGTCCACCACCACCATGACAACCGCCTGGACGCCGCCGAGGCGATCGCGGCCCTGATCGGGTTCAGCCGCACCGTGCTGGCCGAGCATCCCGACGCCCTGCTCTATCCGGGCATCATGGCCGGCAAGAGCGGTCGCGAACACGCCCAGCATCTGGAACCCATGGCCGAGGCCGGCGTGCTGGGGCTGGCGCCGGTGGATCCGGGCGCAGCCGTGCCCTACGACCTGGACGACGAGGGCCATCCCACCGGCCACGGCTATGTGTGGAACTCGTTCTCCACCGCCCGGGCGGTGACGGCGGCGATGCGGGCGCGCGGCGTGCCGCTGACCATCGGGGTCTATGAGCCGGTGCAGCTGCGCTGGGCGCTGGCCTGCGAGGCGGCGGGCAAGCTGCCGGCGGGGTCGATGGTGAAGCTCTATTTCGGCGGCGGCTGGAGCCTGTTCAACCGCGGCAAACCGGCGCTGAACTTCGGCCTGCCGCCGACGCCCCAGGCGCTGGACCTGTATCTGGCGATGATGGAGGGCTCCCGGCTCGCCTGGAACGTCGGAATCATGGGCGACTCGCTCACCCGTTCGCCCCTGGCCCGCTACGCCCTGGAAAAGGGCGGCCACCTGCGGGTGGGCATCGAGGACATCGCCGAGGTCACCGAGCAGACCAATGTGGACACCGTGGAGGCCGCCAAGGCGCTGGCGGCCGAGGTCGGCCGGCCGGTGGCCAGCCCCCGGGCCACGGTCTCGCTGCTGATGGGAAACTGAGCATGGGCGAAGCGAACTCCCGCCTGGCCGGCCGGGTGGTGGTGATCACCGGCGCGGCCAGCGGCTTCGGCCGCCTGGTGGCCGAACGGGCCGCCCAGCGCGGCGCCTCGGTGGTGGGCGGCGACCTCAACGAGGCCGCCCTGGCGGAGGCGTTCACGGCGATGGCGGAGCTGGGCCTGCCGGTGGCGTGGCGGGCCGTCGATGTGGCCAATCCGCAGGACATGCAGGCCCTGGCGGCCCTGGCGGTGGCGCGGTTCGGCCGCATCGACGTGCTGGTCAACAACGCCGGGATCATGCCGCTAGCCTTCTTCGCCGACCACGCCCGGGCGGCGGCGGCCTGGAGCCAGGCCATCGACGTCAATCTGAAGGGGGTGGTGAACGGCATCGCCGCGGTGTTCGACCAGATGATCGCCCAGGGCCAGGGCCATGTGGTCAATATCTCGTCCACCTACTCCAACGCCCCCACCGAGGGCGCCGGCGTCTATGCCGCCACCAAGGCGGCGGTGAACATGATCTCGGAGTCCCTGCGCATCGAGGGCCAGGGCCGGATCAAGGTCTCCATCGTGCGGCCCACCGGGGTGCCCACCACCGGCCTGGGGGCCGGGGTGATCAACCGCCGGGCCTCGATCGGCATGGTCGGTCATCACGCCGAGACGGCGGTCGCGAAGATGAAGCAGCTGTTTTCGAACAGCCTGCCGGCGGAGTTCAGCGATCCCGAACGGATCGGCTATTTCGCCCTCGACCCAGGCGTGGTCGCCGACACCATCCTCCATGTCATCGACCAGCCCTGGGGGGTCTCGATCAGCGACATCACCGTGCGCGCGGCGGGGGAACCCTATTTGCTCTGATCGACATCCATGCCTGGCAGGCCGCCCTGGTCGCGCCAGCTCTGCATCATGGCGAAGAAGGTCTGGGAACTGCCCGGATAGAAGGCGTTGATGCCGGCGCCCGCGGTGGGCGCGCCATCGTTGTTATAGTAGCCGGGGGTGCATTCGATGTCGTGCCGGGTGCGGTAGGTTCGGGCGCTGACCCGCTCCACCCAGGCCCGTTCGGCCGGCTCCGACGGATCAAAATTGCGCACTTGGTGGTCGCGGCAATATTTGACGATCTGGGCGAAGTGCCTGGCCCCCTCGCCCAGGCCGTGGGTGATGTTGGACGACACCGCCCCCTGGGCGTTGGCCTGGATCAGCAGGTTGGGGAAGCCGCGGCTGGTGAAGCCGTGCAGTGTGGCGATGCCGCCCAGCCATTTGTCGGTCAGGCTCTGGCCGCCGCGCCCGTAGATCTCGAAGCCGTTGCGGCTGGCCATGTTGCCGGCGTTGAAGTCGAAGCCGGTGGCGTAGATCAGGCAGTCGATCTCATATTCGCGGCCGTCCACCACCACCCCGGTCTCGGTGATGCGCTCCACCCCCAGGCCCTTGGTGTCGACCAGGGCGACGTTGGGCAGGTTGAAGGTCTGCAGATATTCGTCGTGGAAACACGGGCGCTTGCAGCCGGCGTTGTACCAGGGCTTGAGCGCCTCGGCGGTGGCCTTGTCTTTGACAGTGGCGTCGATACGACCGCGCAGCCCCTCCATATAGGCGAAGTCGGCCATCTGGCGGCGCTCGGCGTCCTCGCCGGCGAGGGCGTCGACCTCGATGCCGACACTGATCTTCTGCTCGGTCCAGCCGTCGGCCACCAGGTCCTCGTCCTGCTTGCCGCCGGTGAGCAGGATGTTGAAGTTCTCCATCCGGTGTTTCTGCCAGCCGGGCCGCAGGGACTTGAACCAATCCGGATCGGTGGGCTTGTTGTTGCGCACCGGCACCGGGGCCGGGGTGCGTTGAAACACATAGAGCTGCTTGGCGTGGCGGCCGAGGTGGGGAACCGCCTGCACCGAGGTGGCGCCGGTGCCGATGACCCCCACCCGCTTGTCGGCCAGCCCGGTCAGGCCGCCGGAGGAATCGCCGCCGGTGTAGGCATAGTCCCAGCGGCTGGTGTGGAATGAATGGCCCTTGAAGGTCTCGATGCCGGGGATGCCCGGCAGCTTCGGCCGCTGCAGCGGCCCGGTGGCCAGGTTGACGAAGCGGGCGCGGATGACGTCGCCGTGGTCGGTGGTCACCACCCAGCGGGCGGCGGACTCATCCCAGCGCAGCTCGCTGACCTCGGTGCGGAACAGGGCGCGGCGGTAGAGGTCGAATTTCGCCGCCAGGTCGCGGGCGTAGCGGAAAATCTCCGGCCCCTTGGCGTACTTCTCGCTGGGCATGTAGCCCATCTCTTCCAGCAGCGGCATGTAGATGTAGGATTCGATGTCGCAGGCCACGCCCGGGTAGCGGTTCCAGTACCAGACCCCGCCGAAGTCGCCGGCCCGGTCGAGGATGCGGAAATCGTCGATGCCGGCCTTGAGCAGCTGCACCGCCACCTGCATGCCGCCGAACCCGGCGCCGATCTGCAACACTTCCACGTCCTCGTGGATGGCCGCGCGGGGCGGTTCCGGATCCACGTTGAGGTCCTCGAGGTAGTGCGCGAAGCGACCGGTGGGGGTGATGTATTGCCGGGCCCCGTCCGGGCGAATCCGCTTGTCGCGCTCTTCGCGGTACCGGGCCTTGAGCGCCTCGGCGTCGATGGGACGTTCGGTCATGGGGAACTCCAAGGGGCGCGGCCCCCAGTCAGGTAACTTCGCATAGAAGTTAACTTGTATGCGAAGTCAAGGGTTGCGGGCGGAGGCGCCGGGCGTTGCTGAGGATCAGCCCGATTTTCAAGTGGCCGCCTCCACCCGCCGCGCCCGGCCGTAAATCAGCGCGGTGGCGGCGATGTAAAGCACGATGATCACCAGGAACAGCAGCTGGGCGTCGCGCAGGGCCAGGCGGATCGCCGTGCCGCCGCCGTGCAGGTCGGACAGGAAGCCGGTCACCACCGGCCCCAGGCCGAAGCCGATCAGCACCGACAGCATCTGGACGATGGACATCACCGTCCCGCGCATGCGCACCGGGGTCTGGGTGATGATCACCGAGTAGGTCAGCGGCGCATAGGCGCTGCGCAGGAAGTCGGCGGCCACATAGGCGGCGATGGCCACCGTCACCAGGGGCGCGAACAGCATGGTCATGCCGGCGGCGAAGGCGCCCAGCAGCGACAGCCAGACAATGCGCAGGGTCCAGCGCGGGTCGCGGGCCGACAGCCGGTCGGCCAGCCAGCCGGAAATTGGCGGCGACAGCACGCCGCAGAGGCCGCCGCCGACCCCCAGGATCAGGCCCACCTGTTTCAGATCCAGCCCGTGGACGCGAATGAAGAACGAGCCCATCCAGGTCCCCATGGAGATGCTGATCAGGGCCACCAGGGCGCTGCCGAAGATCAGGCAGATCAGGCCGGGGGTCCGGGCGAGAAAGGCCAGAACCGCCTTCAGCGGCGGCGCAGGGCCATCGTCCGCATCCGCCGGGGCGTCGTCGCCGCCGCGGACGGGCTCGCGCACCGTCAGCAGAAACAGCACCGCGATCAGCACGCCCGGCGCGCCCACCAGCAGGAAGGCCGGGCGCCAGCCGTACTCCGCGGCGACGTAGCCGCCCACCGAACCGGCCAGGAAGGTTCCCAGGTTGGCGCTCATATAGAAGACGCCCAGCGCGAAGGTCCGGCTGCGGGCCGGAAACATGTCCGAGACCAGGGGCATGGCCACCGGGGCGGCCCCGGATTCGAACACCCCGACGCCGACCCGCACCAGCGCCAGGTGGTAGACGTTGCGGGCGAAACCGCCGAGGGCGGTGCAGAGGCTCCAGCCGACCAGGATCGCCGCCAGGAACCTGCGCCGATTGAGCCGGTCGCTCAGCATGCCCATCGGGATCACCGCCAGGGCGAAGGCGATGCCGTAGCTGCTGCTGGAGATCAGCCCGAGCTGCGAGTCGCTGAGTTTGAACTCCTCACGGATCGGCTCCATCAGCACACCGGGCAGGCCGCGATCCATGGCGTGGCAGCTGTAGACCAGGATCATCACCGCCAGGGCGTACCAGCGATAGAGCGGGTTGGCGTAGGGGCCCGGGCGGACGTCGGTCAGTTCGGCGTTGTCGGCCATGCTCCGCCCCTCCCTGCTTGCCGAACCCTAGGCCGGCGGCGCCTGGCCCAGCTTGTGGGCCGCGTAGTCTCGGACCCGGTCCCAGGCGGTGGCGGAGATCGCGGTCAGCGGCTCGTCGGAAAGACCCCGCGCGGCGATGAGGTTCACCAGGTGGCCCACGTCCTTGGGCAGGTTGCTGGTGGGGCCGGTGATCTTGCGCAGCGTCGCCTCGGCGTGGACGATCTCCAGGCCCGTGCTGGCGCCCGAACTGACCCGCATCACCGAGGCGGCCACCGCCGGGTCCATGCCCAGCGACTCGGCCAGCTGCAGGGCGAAGATCGAGGTCACCACATTGGCGTAGCAGAGGTTGTTGTTGAGCAGCTTCATCATCTGACCGGCCCCCAGGGGACCCAGCAGCGGGATGTCGGTGGCGAAGGTCTCCAGCACCGGCCGGGCGCGGGCCAGATCCTCGGCGTCGCCGCCGGCCAGCACGGTCATGGTCCCGGCCGCGGCGCCCTGCGGGCCGCCGCTGACCGGCGCGTCCAGCACCCGCAGGCCGCGAGCCGCGGCCGCGGCGCCCACCTCGGCCACGGTGGCCGGGCTCAGGGTGGAGTGCAGCAGGATCAGCGCGCCGGGCCGGGCCTGGCTGAAGCAGCCGTCGCCCGCGCGCAACAGCACGTCACGCACATCGTCGTCGGTGCGCACGCAGACGCCGAGGATGTCGGACCGGGCGGCCACCTCGCCGGGGGAGGCCGCCACCACCGCGCCCTTGGCGGCGAACTCGGCCAGGATCTCCGGCCGGCGGGCCCAGACATGCAGTGGCCAGCCGGCGGCGAGAATCCGGTGGGCGATGGGAGCGCCCTGGTTGCCGAGGCCGATGAATCCGACCGCGAGACGTTCGGCCATGGCGCCACCTCCTTCTCGATCCACGCCGCCTTGTCCCGCGACGCCGCCGCTTTGGGAAGGCCCCAAAAGTCCTTCCTTGCGTAGTCTGCCGCGTCCAATCGGTTTTTCACATTGGATATGCGCCGGGAAATCCGTCAGAAATCCGCGCAAACGCAGAACGACAAGGGGATATCATGCGCCGCATCATGCTTTTGGGAACCGCCGCTGTCGCGGCCGCGCTCTCGGCCGCCAGCACCGCCGCCTTCGCCCAGGATGGCTCCACCATCGAGGAAGTGGTGGTCACCGCGCGTAAGGTGGAGGAAAGCGCCCAGGATATTCCGATCTCCATCTCGGTGGCCTCGGGCGAACAGCTCCGCGCCAACAACGTCATCGATCTGCGCTCGCTGCAGAACTTCACCCCCGGCGTGCTGATCCGCGGCGGCACCTCGGACCCGGCCGGCTCCACCCTCGTCATGCGCGGCATCGGCGCCGCCGACACGCTGCTGACCACCGACACCTCGGTCGGCGTGTACATCGACGGGGTCTATCTGCCGCGGACCGTGGGTCTGCGCGGCCTGCTGCAGAACCCCGAGGAAGTGGCGCGGGTCGAAACCCTGCGCGGTCCCCAGGGCACATTGTTCGGCCGCAACACCACCGCCGGGGCGCTCAACGTCACCACCGTGGCGCCCAAGCCAGACTTCGGCGGCTACATCACCGGCGCTGTGGGCGGCCGCGACACACGCGAGGCCACCGCCGGAATCAACCTGCCGCTGGGCGAGGGCATGGCCCTGCGGATCGGCGGGGTCCATCGGGAAGAAGGCGGCATCGGCAAGGCCTCCGACGGCCGCGAGGTTGGCACGCTCAACCTTGACGCCGTCCATGCCCGCTTTGCGCTGGACACGGGCGGACCGTTCAGCCTCGACTTGTCCGGCGACTACCAGCGCAGCGAGAGCTCGAACCTGTTCCGGATGTACGAACTGTGCGGCCAGCCCGGGATCAACTGCGCGGCCCTGGTCAACACCGCCCCGGCCGGCCAGACGCCCAATCCGCCCTACATCGGCGCCCTGTCGGCCCGCTACATCGCCGAGACGGTCAGGGGACTTCCGGTGGCTTGCCGCACCACGGCCGCCGGCGTTGGCGCCTGCCCGGCCAATGCGCCGGCGATCATCGCAGCGGCCAACGCCGAACTGCTCGGCTACGCCTCGGGCGACCCCTACCTGACCTATGGAACCGGATTTGACATCGGCGCATCCGACTCCATCCGGCTGGGGGCCACCGGCGCCTACAAGCTCAGCGACGAACTGACCTTCAAGTCGATCACCGGCTACATCAAGACCAACCGGGCGGCGCTGCAGGATCTGGACGGCACCCCCTACCCGATCCTGGTCTCCAACAACGAACAGGTCGACAGGAACGTCAGCCAGGAGCTGCAGCTGCTGGGGAACTACGACCGGTTCAGCTTCGTGCTGGGCGGCTTCGCCAACTGGGAAGAAGGCTATGAGCACGGGCCGCAATTTGCGTTCGCGCCCCTGGTCAACGCTCCCGTCACCACTGTCTTCGGCGAAGTGAACAACAAGAGCCGCGCCG
>CAXNKO010000040.1:0-9402 GCA_964202685.1 Caulobacterales bacterium | reverse complement strand
CAGGCTCAGCAGATCAGCGCGATCTCGAAGCGTGGGCTCTGAGCCAGCAGCCAATGCTGTTCGAGGAACCCGAAACCGGCCCCCGACGCGCGGCGGGCCGCGCGCAGCACGGCGGCGGAGCCGGTGAGCACGAGCAGGCCCGCGCCGATGCCGCGCAGGACGTCCGGCGCCGCTAGCGCCCTGGCCTGCACGGCGCGAAACCCGCCGATCGCCAGCAGCAGGGCTGAGCCGGCGATCAACGCCCAGCCCCATAGGGCGGGGTAGCCCAGCAGGGGCCCGCCCGCCGGCAGCTGGTGGAAGGCCCAGTCGGGGGCGGGGCGGGGCAGCTCACGCGCGTTGGCGGCTGAGAAGATCACCGCGAGGGTTTGATCCCCCAGGTCCTGCAGCGATCCACGGTCCAGGTTGGCCGCCGTGGCGCTGGCGGTGTGATAGTCGAACTGGCCGCCGATGAAGGCGAAGTTCACCCCGGCGATCCCGCCGCCGCGGGCGACGGAGAAGTCGGTGTCATTGGGCATCAGCTGGTAGAGGGTGACGGCCAGCGAACTGGCGCTGGGGGCGGCCACGGCGCGGGCGAACAGCGCCACGGTCTCGCCGTTGGCCGGGCTGGTCTCGAACATCCGCGCCCGGCCGCCACTGCCCCGGGCCTCCAGGTTGACGATGAAGCCGATGCGCTTGGCCAGCGGGTCGCCGGCGAACACGCCCCGGGCGCCCAGCAGATCGACCTCCTCGCCGTCGGTGAGGATCACGGCGACGTCGCGCAGGGGCGTGGGGCCCGCCTTCAGCGCCCGGACCATCTCCAGCGCCGCGGCGACGCCCGCCGCATCGTCGGCGCCGCCCGGGGAGGCGGGTTCGCTGTCGTAATGGGCCATGACCGCCACGGCCGCCAGGGCGCGGTCGCGGCCCGGTAGCACCCCGACCACGGTCTCGGCGCGGCCGCCAACCACTGTGGACCCATGCACGGTGAAGACATCGTCCACCCGGACGCGGGGCGAAAGGCCGAGGCCGGTCATGCGCCGCAGCAGGTGGTCGCGAACGGCGGCATTGGCCGCAGAGCCGGCGGGGTGGGGCGCGCGGGCGATCGTCTGGACGTCGGGGAAGGCGCGGGCGGCGGAGAACGACGCGGCCGGCGCCGTGAGCGGAGCGGCCGGCGGCGGTTGCTCCCCATGCCAGGCGATCAACGCCGCCGCGACCAGGCAAATGGCGAGCGCCAGCGTCCGTCCCATGGGCTCAGGTTAGCGCGGCTGGCGGCCGGCGGCAAAATCTCGCTAAACTGGAGCCATGGCGGAACCGACCGACATCACCAACTGGCGCCGCCTCGATGGGCGCACCACCACCTCCGGCCAGCCCACCGAGGCGCAGCTTGCCGATATCGCCGCCCTGGGCGTGACCCATGTGGTCAACCTGGCCCTGCACACCCACGGGCAGGCCCTGGCCAACGAGGCCGCCAGCGTCACCGCCCTGGGCATGGCCTACACCCACATTCCGGTGGAATTCACCGCGCCTACCGAGGCTGATTTCGCCCGCTTCTGCGTGGTGATGGCTGAGATCGGCGAGGCGACGGTCCACGTCCACTGCATCGCCAACTACCGGGTGTCGGCGTTCTTCTACCGCTACCGCCGCGACGTGCTGGGCTGGAAGGACGCCGCCGCGCGGGCCGACCTGGACGCCATCTGGCGGCCGGAGGGGGTGTGGGCGGCGTTCATCGCGCGGCGGGATCAGCCGGGATGAACTCGGCGGACCCAAGACGCGAAAACGCCCGCCGGGGATGACCGGCGGGCGTTCGACGCTTGGAAGGACTGACGCGGAAACTTACGCGGCGACCTGGTTTTCCTGCGGGTCGCGCAGCACGTAGCCGCGGCCCCAGACCGTCTCGATGTGGTGCTTGCCCTCGGCGTCGGCGGCCAGCTTCTTGCGCAGCTTGCAGATGAAGACGTCGATGATCTTCAGCTCCGGCTCGTCCATGCCGCCATAGAGGTGGTTGAGGAACATCTCCTTGGTCAGGGTGGTGCCCTTGCGCAGCGAGAGAAGCTCCAGCATCTGGTATTCCTTGCCCGTCAGGTGGACGCGCATGTTGTTCACCTCGACGGTCTTGGCGTCCAGGTTGACGGTGATGTCGCCGGTGCGGATGACCGACTGGGCGTGGCCCTTGGAGCGGCGCACCACGGCGTGGATGCGGGCCACCAGCTCGTCCTTGTGGAACGGCTTGGTCATGTAATCGTCGGCGCCGCCGGAGAAGGTCTTCACCTTGGTGTCGATCTCCGCCGAACCCGATAAAATCATGATCGGGGTATTCACCTTGGCCACCCGCAACGTGCGCAGGACATCCATGCCGCTCATGTCGGGCAGATTCAAGTCCAGGAGGATCAGATCGTAGTCGTAGATCTTTCCCAGATCGACGCCTTCTTCCCCCAGGTCCGTCGTATAGACGTTGAAACCTTCCGACTTGAGCATCAGTTCGATGCTCTGCGCTGTCGCGCTGTCGTCCTCAATCAACAGTACGCGCATCCGCTCCCTCCATGTAACCCCTGCGCCGAATTCCGTCAGTTGCCCGGAATCCGATCGTTCGCTCGCCGTAATCTTGCCGGCGAGTTAATTTAAGACTGGTTAATCCTGAAGCCCCGAGAACCGAATCGTTAACCTGATGCGGAATCGGCCACAAGCGGCGGGGATGCGGCATGACGGCGCCAGTCTGTTGAATCTTTCGTGATCGCGGAATGCGGGCCAGTTGTGGAACCGGGATCGGATAGTGTGAGAAACGATGCAGCCGCGGTTCGGGTTCGGGCGTTCCGAACGTGGCGGAAGAAGGAATGACCATGCCGGCTAAGCTGAAACCCCTGTCAGAACAGGTGCTTGTGGTCACGGGGGCGACGACGGGGATCGGCTTGGCGACGGCGCGCGAGGCGGCGAAGGCCGGGGCCTCGGTGGTGCTCACCGCCCTCGACGCGACGCAGCTGCGGCGGATCGCGGACGAGCTGACCACCGCCGGCGGGCGGGTGCATCCGGTGGCCGCCGACCTGTCGCGCCCCGAAGACGCCACAAAGGTGACACGAACGGCGCGAGCCCGGTTCGGCGGCCTGGACGCCTGGGTCAACACCGGCAGCGAGGGCGGCCACGGGGGGGTGGTGAACGGTTCGGAGGCGGCCGCGCACTGGTTCCGCGAGCATGGACGCCGCGGGGCGGTGATCAATGTAGGGACGTCGCCGTCCGACACCAAGGGTTTCACCGACGCGCTGCGGGCGGCCCTGCGGCGGGCGAAGGCGCCAGTGTCGGTCAGCCTGGTGCGGCGCACGGGCGCGCCGCAGGCGGTGGCCCGGGCGATCCTCTACGCCCTGCAGCATCCGGTGCAGGATCTCTCGGTCGGACCGCGCGGCCGGCGGATGACCGCCGCCGAGCAGGCCGGCCTGGCGGTGGGCGCCCTGGCCCTGGCGGTGGCGGCGGCCTATCTGGCTCGGGGACGGATCGCGCCAGCCAGGCGGCCGTTGCTCGCCAGAACGGCGCGAACGCCAGCCTGGGCGCTGGGATTGCCGGCGCGGGGGCGCAAGCGGATCAAGGCGCCGCGATAGCCGCAGGCGGCGCCGAATATTCACCACAAGTTAACGGCGCCGGACTGACTCTCGGAGGCTAAGTCCCTGGGGGATCTTCGTGCAGAATCTGGTGGCCGCCGTCGAGCGTCTCGACCCCCTGACCGTGTCGGGGCGGGTGGCGGCGGTGAGCGGGCTGCTGATCGAGGCGCGCGGCGCCCTGACCCGGCTGGCCGTGGGGGCCCGCGCCGAGGTGATGCGGTTCGGGGCGCCGCCCCTGGCCGCGGAGGTGGTGGGGTTCCGCGAGACCCGGGCGCTGCTGATGCCGTTCGGACCGGTGGAGGGGGTGGCGCCGGGCGCCGAGATCCGCATCGAACCGAAGGGGTCGGCGGTGCGGCCGACCCGGGCCTGGCTGGGACGGGTGATCGACGCCTTCGGCGAACCCATCGACGGCAAGGGGCCGCTGCCGCAGGGCGCGGCGCCCTATCCGCTGCGCAACCCGCCGCCGGCGGCCCACGCTCGCGGCCGGGTGGGGGCGCGGCTGGACCTGGGGGTGCGGGCGATGAACGCCTTCACCACCTGCTGCCGCGGCCAGCGGCTGGGGGTGTTCGCCGGCTCCGGGGTCGGCAAGTCGGTATTGCTGTCCATGCTGGCCAAGGCGGCTGACTGCGACGCGGTGGTGGTGGGCCTGATCGGCGAGCGGGGCCGCGAGGTGTGCGAGTTCATCGAGGAAACCCTGGGCGAGGCGGGGCTGAAGCGGGCGGTGGTGGTGGTGGCCACCTCCGACGAGCCGGCGCTGAAGCGGCGTCAGGCGGCCTATATGACCCTGGCGGTGGCCGAGTTCCTGCGCGACCAGGATCTGGAAGTGCTGTGTCTGATGGATTCGGTGACCCGCTTCGCCATGGCCCAGCGGGAGATCGGCCTGGCGGCGGGAGAGCCGCCCACCACCAAGGGCTATACCCCCACCGTATTCACCGAGCTGCCGAAGCTGCTGGAGCGGGCGGGTCCGGGGCCGGTGCGGCCGGACGGCACCACGGCGGGGCCGATCACCGGCCTGTTCACCGTGCTGGTGGACGGCGACGACCACAATGAGCCGATCGCCGATGCGGTGCGCGGCATTCTCGACGGCCACATTGTCATGGAGCGCTCCATCGCCGAGCGGGGCCGGTTCCCGGCGATCAATGTGCTGCGGTCCATCAGCCGCACCATGCCGGGCTGCCAGCAACCCCACGAGCGCGAGCTCAGCGCCTCGGCGCGCCGCTCGCTGGCGGCCTACGCCAACATGGAGGAGCTGATCCGCATCGGCGCCTACCGCACCGGATCCGACCCGGACGTCGACCGGGCCATCGCCCTCAACCCGGCCCTGGAGGCGTTCCTGGCCCAGGACAAGGACGAGGCCACCAGCCTCGACGAGGGCTTCAGCCGGCTGGCGGCCATATTGGAGACTGAGGGCGCATGAGCTGGACCCAATCACTGATCAAGATATCCTCCTATGAGGTGGACACCATCCAGAAGCGGCTGGCCGAGGCGGTGGCGCGGCGCGGCGCGGCGGAGATGCGGCGGCTGATGCTGGAGGCCGAAGGTGAGTCGGAGACCAGCCGCGCGGACCCGGACGGCGAGGCCGGCTGGGGGCACATCGACTATCTGGCCTTCGCCCAGGGCCTGCGCCGGCGCAAGGCCGAGGCGGAGGCGGAAATCGCCCGCCTGCTGGCCGAGGAGCAGGGGGTGCGCGACGCCCTGGCCGTCGCCTTCGAGGCGCAGAAGAAATACGAGCACGTGGCCGAGACCGCGCTGCTGCTGGAAGCCAAGGAAGCCGGCCGGCGGGAAACCGCGGAGCTCGACGAACTCGGCCTGCGCCGGGCCGCGAGGCGGTGACGTCAGGCGTCCACCGCCGCGGCGTGGTGGCGGGCGCCTTGGCGCTGGCGGCCTGCGACCGGGGGGCGGCGTCGGCGACGGTGGTCTATGCTCCGCCGCTGAAGGCGGTGGCGCAGTTCCCCATCGGGACCTGCGTGCAGGTGTCGCAGCTGCAGCAGCCCATGTGGGTGGATCTGGCGCTGCGCCAGTGCAACCAGATCACCCCTGAGTGGGAAATGAAGATGGAGTACATCGTCCAGCCGGACGGGAGCTTCCTCTTCGACCGGCCGGACCGGATCGCCGCCTTCGCCAAGGAGCGTTCCCTGCGGCTGCATGGCCACGCCCTGGTCTGGTACGCCCAGAAGCCGGACGGGTTCCTCAAGCTCGACGAGAGCCGGATCGGCTTCGGCCAGGCCTATGACAATTACATCGCCGCGCTCGTGGGCCGTTACCGGGGCCAGGCGGCCGGCTGGGACGTGGTCAACGAGGCGGTGGCCGAGGACGGCGCGGGCTGGCGCGATAGTCTGTGGGCTGAGAAGCTGGGCGCCTTCGACCATATGCGCCGGGCGTTCGACCAGGCCCACGCCGCCGATCCGAAGGCGGTGCTGTTCCTCAACGACTACAATCTGGAGATCCTTCCGAAGAAGCTCGACACTTTTCAGCGCCTGGCCGAACAGCTGCTGAAGGCCGGCGCGCCGCTGACCGGCCTGGGCTGCCAGGCCCACATGCCCGCCGACCTGGCGCCCGGCTCGCTGACTCGCGCCGTGCAGGCGCTGGCGCGCTTCGGCCTGCCCGTGCACATCTCCGAGCTGGATGTTTCGCTCACCCGCGCCAAGGGGTTCCTGACCTCGCGCAAGGCGCTGGAGCTGGCGCAGGGGCGGCTGTTCGCCGAGGCGGCCGAGGCGATGGCGATGTTGCCCGCGACCCAGCGCTACGCCCTGACGCTGTGGGGCCTGCGCGACCGGGACTCCTGGCTCCGGAACGAGAACCCGGCCGACGCCCCGGCGGCCTTCAACGACCAGGGCGAGGCCAAGCCGGCGACCGCGGCGCTCTCCGAGGCGCTGATGCGGGGCGGGAAGCGCGGAGAATAGCCCGCCGCCCTACCGCGGCGGCAGGTTCACCCGCGACAGGGGATTGGCCGACGGATCGGCCTGGCGCAAGGCGTGCAGATCCTCGCTGATCCGGAAGATCGCCACATAGAACTCGCAGAATGCGCGCCACAACAGGCCGAGGATCGCCGCCACCAGCAGCCCGCCCACCAGCATTGGCAGCGCCAGCAGCACGCCGCGCAAGCTCGCCTCGCGGATGGCGACGCCGATCGCCGCGCCCACCGCGCCGAAGGCTATGAACGCCACCAGGGCCAGGCCCGCCCAGTAGATCCAGTGGATCACCCGGTTGGTCATCAGCCGTTCGAAGGTGAGCAGGTCCCAGACCAAACCGGAGTCGAGGCCCTCGGGAATCAGTTTCCGGCGCATGCGCTGTCCCAGACTGCGGGCGCCATGATCGCCCCTCGCGCGAAAACCGCTAGCAGCGCAGCGGCCCGACGGCAACGATGCAAACGGCCGATCGACCGGCTCAGATCGTCCCTACCGTCTTCAGCCGCGCCTTGGGATGCACCTCGTTCTGGCTCATCACCGGGGTCTGGCCGCGGAAGCGCTCGATGATCGAGCGGACGTAGGGGCGGATGCCGGGGCTGGTGAGCAGCACCGGGGACTCGCCGGAAAGCGCGGCGCGTTCGAAGGTCTCGCGCACGCCGCGGATGAAATCCTGCAGGCGCGAGGGGGCCAGGGCCAGCTGCCGCTCCTCGCCCGGACCGACCAGGGCCTCGGCGAAGGCGTTCTCCCAGTCGGGCGACAGGGTGACGATGGGCAGGGCGCCGTCGTCGCCTCGGTAGGCAAAGGACAGCTGACGGGCGAGGCGGGCGCGGACCTGCTCCACCAGGAAGGTGATGGAGGCGGTGTGCGGGGCGGCCTCGCCGATGCCCTCGAGGATGGCCGGCAGGTCGCGGATCGACACCCGCTCGCGCAACAGGGCCTGCAGCACCCGCTGGACGGTGGTGGCGGTGACGATGGAAGGGATCAGATCCTCCACCAGCTTCTTTTGCCCGTCCGGCAGATCCTTCAGCAGCTTCTGCACCTCGGCATAGGAGAGCAGGTCCGGCATGTTCTCCTTGAGGATCTCGGTCAGGTGGGTGGTGAGCACCGTGGCCGGATCGACGATGGTGTAGCCGCGGAAGGTGGCCTCCTCACGCAGGTTTTCGTCGATCCAGGTGGCGGGCAGGCCAAAGGCCGGCTCACGCATGTGTTCGCCCGGCAGTTCCACCTGGCCGCCGCGCGGGTCCATGGCCATCAGGGCGCCCAGCCGAACCTCGCCGGCCCCGGCCTCCATCTCCTTGATCCGCAGGCAGTAGCCCTGGCTGGGCAGGCGCATGTTGTCGAGGATGCGCACCGACGGCATGACGAAGCCGAAGTCGCCGGCCAGGGTGCGGCGCAGGGCTTTGATCTGATCGGTGAGCCGGCGGCCCTCCATGTCGTTGATCAGCGGCAGCAGGCCATAGCCCAGCTCGATCTTGATCTCGTCGATGGCCAGGGTCTGGGAGATCGGCTCGTCCTGTTCGGCCACCGGGGCGGGGGCGGCTTCCTCGACCACGGGCTGCAGCGCCTGCTGCGACCGGCGCCAGGCGAGCGCGCCGGCCCCCAGCGAGATCATCGCGAAGGGAATGATCGGCATGCCCGGCACCACGGCGATGACGCCGGCCGCGGCGGCGACAATGCCCAGCGCCACCGGGTTCATGGCCAGCTGCATGACCAGCGCCTTGTCGGCGGAGCCCTCCACCCCCGACTTGGAGACCAGGAGGCCGGCGGCGATGGAGATCACCAGCGCCGGCACCTGGCTCACCAGGCCGTCGCCGATGGTCATGATGGTGTAGGTGGACGCCGCCTCGGCCAGCGACACCTTGTGCTGCAGCACCCCGATCAGGATGCCGCCGACGATATTGATGCCGACGATGATCAACCCCGCCACCGCGTCGCCGCGGACGAACTTCGAGGCGCCGTCCATGGCCCCGAAGAAGGTGGATTCCTGCTCCAGCTCCTTGCGGCGCTTCTTGGCGTCGGCCTCCTCGATCAGCCCCGCCGACAGGTCGGCGTCGATGGCCATCTGCTTGCCGGGCATGGAGTCCAGGGCGAAGCGGGCGGCGACCTCGGCGATACGGCCGGAGCCCTTGGTGATCACCACGAAGTTCACGATCACCAGGATGATGAACACGATCACCCCGATGACATAGTTGCCGCCCATCATCAGCTTGCCGAAGGCTTCGATGATCTTGCCGGCCCCGTGGGCGCCCTCGTGGCCATGGCCGAGGATCAGCCGGGTGGAGGCGATGTTCAGGCCCAGGCGGAACAGGGTGGCCACCAGCAGCACGGTGGGAAAGGCGGTGAACTCCAGCGGCCGCTTGATCAGCAGCGAGGTCATCAGGATCAGCACCGCGCTGGTGATCGACAGCGACAGCAGCATGTCCAGCAGGAAGGCTGGGATCGGCAGGATCAACAGGGCGATGATGCCCACCACCCCCAGGGCCATGGCCACATCGCCACGCGCCACCCAACCCCAGACCTCGCGGGCGCTGGGGGACGTCGGAGCCGGACGGGTCAGACCGACGTCAGCCATGGGTCACCGGGACTCAGGCCGCACTCGCCGCCCCCTGAGGCGCCGGAACGGCCACCCCGGCGTCGGTGTACTCGCGCAGCTTGTTGCGCAGGGTGCGGATGGAGATGCCGAGGATATTGGCTGCATGGGTGCGGTTGCCCAGGCAGTGGCTGAGAGTGTCGATGATCAGCTGCTGCTCCATGGCGGCCACGGTCTGACCGACGAAGGCGCGGCTGATGGTTTCCGCCAGCATGGAGGCGGTCTGAGCTGTGCGTGCGCCAGGGTCGGCCGGCGACAGCGGCTGGCCGTCGGGCAGGCGCACGGCGGATTCCTCGATCTCCGGTCCGGATGCGAGCAGCACGGCGCGGTGGATGGCGTT
>CAXNKO010000039.1:0-9410 GCA_964202685.1 Caulobacterales bacterium | reverse complement strand
CCGCCAGCGGCAGATCGCCGGCGGCGGCGAAGCGCCGACCCAGGAACGCCGCCGGGTCCAGCGGGCGATTCGCGGCGTCACGGATTTCGAAATGCAGGTGCGGACCGCTCGAAGACCCGCTGTCGCCAACGGCGCCGACGGGGGCGCCTGTCCGCACCGACGCGCCCGCAACCAGGCCGGGGGTGATGGCGTCGAGGTGGGCATAGACGCTGGTCAGGCCCTCGACGTGGCGCAGGCGGATGAAGCGGCCGCTGGACGCATCGGCGCCCGCCTCGACCACGACGCCGTCGGCCACCGCCAGCACTGCCTCGCCCCTGGGCGCGGCGATATCGACCCCGGCATGCAGCCGTGGGGCCGCCTCCCAGGGCAGTTTGCGCAGGCCGAAGGGCGAGACCACCTCATGTCCGGGCGCCGGCTGCACGAACGCAATGAGGTCCGTCGGCGCGACCGGCGCTGGCGCGCGAACCTTCGCTGCGGCTGCGAGCGGCGCGGCCCGGTCCGGAAGCGCCGCCTGGGCCGCCGTGATCGCCACCAGCGCCACCAGGGCGCCGACGACGGCGTCCATGACCCACAGGCGCGCGCGTCCGGTGACGGCGAATTTGTTCAAATTCAAGGGAAACCTCTCACGCGGCGAAACGTCCGGGCGTTAAGACGGCGTTAACTGTCCCCTCAATCCGGCGAAATCGAGGCGGGGCCAGCCTCAGAAGGTCTTCAGCACGCCCTCGACCATCTTCTTGGCGTCGCCGAACAGCATCATGGTGTTGTCGCGGAAGAACAGCTCGTTCTCCACCCCGGCGTAGCCGGAGCCCAGGCCGCGCTTGACGAACAGCACCGTGCGGGCCCGCTCCACGTCGAGGATCGGCATGCCATAGATGGCCGATGTGGGGTCGGTCTTGGCGGCGGGATTGGTGACGTCGTTGGCGCCGATCACGAAGGCCACGTCGGCGGTGGCGAACTCGGAGTTGATGTCCTCCAGCTCGAACACCTCGTCATAGGGCACATTGGCCTCGGCCAGCAGCACGTTCATGTGCCCCGGCATGCGGCCGGCCACCGGATGGATGGCGTATTTCACCTCCACCCCCTGGGCCTTCAGCATGTCGGCCATTTCGCGCAGCGCGTGCTGGGCCTGGGCCACCGCCATGCCGTAGCCGGGGACGATGATCACCTTGGAGGCGTTCTTGAGGATGAAGGCGGCGTCCTCGGCGCTGCCCTGCTTGTAGGGCCGGGTCTCCGCGGCGCGGCCCTCCGCGGCGTCCTCGACCCCGAAGCCGCCCAGGATCACCGAGATGAAGGAGCGGTTCATCCCCTTGCACATGATGTAGGACAGGATCGCGCCCGACGACCCCACCAGGGCCCCGGTGATGATCAGGGTGGTGTTCTCCAGGGTGAACCCCAGGGCCGCGGCCGCCCAGCCGGAATAGCTGTTGAGCATCGACACCACCACCGGCATGTCGGCCCCGCCGATGGGGATGATCAGGGTCACCCCCAGCACCAGCGCCAGGCCGAAGATCACCCAGAAGGCCCAGAACGCTTCCCCGCCGCTCACCGCCAGCACCCCGATCAGCCCCAGGATGCCGGCGGCCAGGGCGGCGTTGAGCAGATGCCGCGCCGGCAGCAGGATCGGCGCGCCGCTCACCGCCCCGTCCAGCTTGGCGTAGGCGATCACCGAGCCGGTGAAGGTCACCGCCCCGATCGCCAGGCCCAGGGACAGCTCCACCAAGGAAAGCGCATGGATGCGCCCGTCGGCGTCCAGGATCCCGTAGGCGCCGGGGGTGTGAATGGCCGCCACCGCCACCAGGCAGGCGGCCAGCCCCACCAGGGAGTGAAACGCCGCCACCATCTGCGGCATGGAGGTCATCGCCACCCGCCTGGCGATCACCGCCCCGATCACTCCGCCCACGGTCACCCCCACGGCGATCAGGCCGAGCGTCAGCCGGTCCAGGGCGCCGGCGTTCCACAGGCTGATCAGGGTGACGCCCACGGCGATGGCCATGCCCAGCATGCCGTTGCGGGCGCCCTTCTGGCTGGTCTCCGGGTCGGACAGGCCCCGCAGGGCCAGGATGAACAGCACCCCGGAGAACAGGTAGGCGACGGCGGCGAAATTGGCGGTCATCATGGCCCCCACCCGCGCCTCAATCCGACTTCTTCTTGTACATCGCCAGCATCCGCAGCGTGACCAGGAAGCCGCCGAAGATGTTCACCGCCGCCAGCCCCGCGGCGACGGCGCCGGCGGACTTGGAGATCAGCACATTGCGGGTCAGTTCGCCCTCGGCGCCGTGGGCCGCCGCCGCCATCAGGGCGCCCACCACGATCACCGAGGAGATGGCGTTGGTCACCGCCATCAGCGGCGTGTGCAGGGCCGGCGTCACGCTCCAGACCACATAATAGCCCACGAAGATCGCCAGCACGAAGATCGCCAGGCGGTAGACGATCGGATCGACGGCTTCCATGGGCTCTCCAGTCAGGCGGCCAAGGCCGGATTGGCCACCGTCCCGCCGCGCACGACGAGAGCGGCCTTGAGAATCTCGTCGTCGTAGTCGGGACCGAGTTGGCCCGCCTTGTCCAGCAGCAGGGCGGAAAAGGCGAACAGGTTGCGGGCGTAGAGCGCCGAGGCGTCGGTGGCCGCGCGGCCGGGCAGGTTGGTGTGACCCATGAGGATCACCCCCTCGGCCGTGCGCACGGCTTCACCGGCCCGCACCCCCTCCACATTGCCGCCCTGTTCCACCGCCAGGTCGATGATCACCGAGCCTGGTCGCATCGAGGCGGCCTGGGCCGCGCTCACCAGCCTGGGGGCGTCGCGGCCGGGAATCAGCGCGGTGGTGATGACGATGTCCTGGCGGGCCAGATGCGCGGTGATCAGCTCGGCCTGCTTGGCCTGGTATGCGGCGCTCATCGGCTTGGCGTAGCCGCCGGCGGTCTGGGCGGTCTGGAACTCCTCGTCCTCCACCGCCAGGAACCGGGCCCCCAGGCTTTCCACCTGTTCCTTGGTGGCCGGGCGCACATCGGTGGCGGTGACCACCGCGCCCAGCCGCCGGGCGGTGGCGATGGCCTGCAGCCCCGCGACGCCGACCCCCATCACGAACACCTTGGCCGGCGCCACGGTGCCGGCGGCGGTCATCATCATCGGAAATGCCCGGCCATAGGCGCCCGCGGCCTCGATCACCGCCCGGTAGCCGGCCAGGTTGGCCTGGGACGACAGCGCGTCCATGGCCTGGGCGCGGGTGATGCGCGGCACGAACTCCAGCGCGAAGCCGGTGATGTTGCGGGCCGCCAGGGCCGCCAGGGCGGGCCCCTCGCGAAACGGATTGAGCAGGCCCGCGACGATGGCGCCGGGTTTCAGCTCGGCGATCTCGGCCGCAGAGGGCGCCCGGACCTTGAGCACCACGTCGGCCCCGGCGAGCACGGCGGCCGGATCTGACCCCAGGGTCGCGCCGGCGGCCTGGTAATCAGCGTCGGGATAGGCGGCGGCGAGGCCGGCGCCCGCCTCGACCACCATGGAAAATCCGGCGGCGACAAACTTGCGGACCGTCTCAGGCGTCGCCGCCACGCGGGTTTCACCCTCGCGGCTTTCCCTGATGACGCCGATGACGCCCATGCCCACGAATCCCTTCGCCCGGCTCCCGGGGGGAGCTTACGAAGCCGGTTCGGGACTTGTCCAGCAAAGGTCCCGATCGGAAGAAATCAATGCGCCGCGGCGGGCTTCTCACGCAGGAACACGATCCCGACCACGGTCAGCACGATGGCGGCGAGAAACCCCGGCAGGAACCCGGCCTTGGTGCAGAACCACGGCACCAGCAGCGCCAGCAGCACCACCAGGCCCAGCGAGCCCCACTTGGTCATGCCGTTGAACAGCTGGAAGGTCGCGGCCTGGTGGCTGATGTCCATTTCGCCGTGATGATAGTCGGAGCCGTGTTCGGCCATGGGTCGAATCTCTGGGTCTGGGGGAGGATGCGGCCCCGCTGCTACACGAAGCGGCCCCTCACCTCAAGCCGGCCAGGTGGCCAGCAGGGCGCGCAGGGCCGCGGTCAGCGCCAGCGGCTGATCGACCATGATGTGGTGGGCGGAGTCCGGGATCAGCACCTCGGGGAGGTAGGCGGGCGGGCCCATGAACTCGCCGAACTGCCGCCGCTCGATCACCCGCGAACGGTCGCCCAGCACGTGGACGGCCGGCATCTGCAGCCGGATGTCGCGCACCTCGCCCAGCCCCTCCATCCCGGAGCGGTCGAGCTTCGACCACATGTCCGGATCGAACTTCCAGGTCCAGCCCAGGGCCCCGTCCTCCAGGGCGATCTGCCGCAGGCCGTGGCGGGCGATATGGTCGGCCACATAGATCTCGCCGGGGGTCTGCGGCGGCGACAGGCGAAACCGCGACAGGGCGTGGGTCAGCGTCTTGTAGAGCCGCCCCACCCGGCGGCCGTCCGGCAGGTCGCGGGCCGCCTCGGCGCGCTTGTCCATCAGCTCCTTGACCGCCTGGGGCGGGCCGGAGAGGCCGCAGTCCACCAGGATCGCGCCACGCATCCGCTCCGGGTGGTTCACCGCGGTGAAGAACACGTTCGAGCCGCCGAAGGAGTGGCCCACATAGATCGGCTTCACTCCGCCGTCGTAAAGCCCCGCCGCCTCGGCGCATGCCTGGGCGTCGGCGGCGAACAGCGGAAACGAATAGGCGTCCCGCCACTCGGAGTTGCCCATCCCGGCCAGCGACATGGCCGCCACCCGGTAGTCCTCGGCCAAAAACGGCCCGATATGGGTCCACCAGTCGGCGTGGGCGGTGTTGCCGTGCACCAGCAGCACCCCCGGCCGGCCCCGCTCGCCCCAGGTGAGCAGCTCGATCTGTGAGCCGTTGGAGGAAACGAACTGGCGCTCGGGCGCCCGGGCCAGCGCATCCTGAAACCATTGCGGCGACGGCGGCGGCTCACCCTTGAACGGGGCCAGCGGCTCGGACATCTCCTTGGGCAGCGACTCTAGGTCCACCAGGAACGGGCTGTCGTCATAGCTCTGGGCCAGGGGGCCGATCTGGGGGTGGGCGCTGTCAGCCATCAACCGTCAATCCTCTTACGCTA
This sequence comes from Caulobacterales bacterium, assembly GCA_964202685.1. Classification (GTDB taxonomy): domain Bacteria; phylum Pseudomonadota; class Alphaproteobacteria; order Caulobacterales; family Caulobacteraceae; genus Phenylobacterium. The sequence goes on along the minus strand of CAXNKO010000039.1, from coordinate 4,350 downwards.
CGAAGGCGCGCCGACCTTGCGGTCATCCGCGCGCCTGCGGCGCAGGTGACTAACAAGCGTTGGCCGAATGGCAAGCGCGAACCTGCGCGGCGTTCCCGGGCATGGCGGCTCAACCGACGCCCCCGCGACCTGATGATTTCATTCGATCAGACCGTTTCAATTTTCGGGTTGCGGACAAAGGGATCGAGCACCTGAACGCCGCAGCCGCGAACATCGGCGATGTTGCGGGTGACGAGCACAAAGCCATGCACGCGCGCCGTGGCCGCCAGCGCTCGGTCTCGCTGATTCTTGTCCTTTGCCCCGAGCAGGCGCGCCCACTCGGCGGCGACCGCCGCGTCGATCGCGACCGTGCGCGACCCATAGGCGACTTCAAGCGCATCCAGGGCGGCAAGCCCGGCCGCGGCGCGCGCGGGATCGGCCTTCTTGCGCCGCTCCCAGCCGCGCCGCTTCTCGAAGAAGGTCATGGCGCTGATCCGCAGGTCGATCGACGCGACGCCGGCATACCAGCGCCGCACGTTCGCGCTGCCGCCCGTGTGCAACGCCCGCAGCACATTTTCGTCCAGCAGATAGATGGTCACGGGATGAGGCGCGGCGCCACCGGCTCACCGCCGTCAATCTCCACGTCCCAGACACCGGCTTCGGCCATGTCGCTCAACATGCGCTTGAAGCTGCGCACGGGCAGCGGACGACCCGTTTTCGGATAGACCTTGGCGTATTCCACCGCCGCCTCGACCTGCTCGGCCGTCAGGGCCGGATAGTCCGCGATGATTTCCGCCGCCGTCTGGCCGCGAGCCAGGGCCTCGATCTCATAGACCGAAACCTCGGTGTCTCGCAGGACCGGCTCTGCATCTGCGCGTTCGTCGATCAACGCCTTCACGTCCCGCAGTCGCTGCAACCGAACCGCAATGCGCCGGTCAACCTCGCCAAGCTGAAAGGCCATGACGCCCAGTTCCACGTGATGCGCGTCGGTCGGAAGGCGACGGATGGCCTCATAGACCTCCCGACGGCCGGCCGGCGTGAGCTTGCGGGCGACCTCGCCGGCGATTGCCAGGAACCGCAGTTCGGCCGCCCCCACTTTGCGCAGCCGGCTCTTGCCGCGCCGCTGAAACGTCGCCTTGATGACGCCGCGATCGACGGCGCGATTGATTGCCCTGCTGGATTGCTCCACCACATATCCCGCCTCGTTCAAGGTCAGGCTCACCACGCTCGCCATCGTCGCCTCCATGACTCGTAAAGTCTTCCCAAGGTAAGGATGAGTTATGAGAACAGCAAGCGGATTGCCGACGGTGACAAATGAGCGCCTCGAAGCGCGGCGTCCGGTGACGATCGTTGGGAGCCCCCGGTGACCGACGCCCTGGTGCTGCGCGATCTGACCAAGCGGTTCAAGACCCCGGCGGTGGATGGTCTCAACCTCACCGTCCGCCCGGGCGAGCTCTATGCCCTGCTGGGCCCCAACGGGGCAGGCAAGACCACCACCCTGCGCATGGTCGCCGGCCTGCTGAAACCCGACGCCGGCGAGATCCGGGTGTTCGGCGTCGACGCCCTGGCCGATCCCATCGCCGCCAAGCAGATCATCGCCTGGGCGCCCGACGAGCCCATGCTCTATGAGCGCCTGACCCCGCTGGAATATCTGGAGTTCGTCGCCGGCCTGTGGGGGATCGAGCCCCGCGCGGCCCATGCGCGGGCCGAGAGCCTGTTGCGCTGGCTGGGCCTGTGGGAGGCGCGCGGCCAGCGGTGCGAGGGCTTCTCCCGCGGCATGAAGCAGAAGGCGGCCCTGGCCGGGGCCCTGATCCACGAGCCGCGGCTGCTGATCCTCGACGAACCGCTCACCGGCCTCGACGCCGCCGTGGCCCGCCAGGTGAAGGATCTGCTGCAGGCCCGGGTCCGCGCCGGGGCCACGGTGATCCTCACCACCCACATCCTCGAGGTGGCCGAGCGGATGGCCGACCGGATCGGCATCATCCAGCATGGCCGGCTGCTGGCCGAGGGAACCCTGGACGAACTGCGCGCCCGGGCCGGCGAGGGCCAGACCACCCTGGAGGACGTGTTCCTGGAGCTCACCGGGGCCGAAAGTGGCGCGCCCGCGTGATCGGCCGTCCCGGATCGACCCCCTGGCTGCTGGCCTGGGAGATGCGGCTCGCCTGGCGCGGTCTCATCGCCCGGCGTGGGCGCAAGGGCGTCGCGGCCTGGGCGCCCTTCGTCATCGTCGCCGCCCTGATGCTGGCCCTGGGCGTGCCGGTGGGCCACTTCCTGCTGGCGGCGGACGCCCCCGGCGGCCAGCCGCTGGTGGTGGTGGTGGCCGCGGCCAGCGGGATGATCTTCCTGCTGATGCTGTCCCAGACCCTGGCCTCGGCGGCGGAGACCCTCTACGACCGCGGCGACCTGGACCTGCTATTCGCCTCGCCCATCGCCCCGCGCAAGGTCGTGGCGGTGAAGTTCCTGGCCGTGGCCCTCAACCTCTACCTGACCTTCGCCACCTTCCTGGGTGGGGTGCTGGTCAGCGCCGCCCTGGTGGCCGGGCCCCGTTGGCTGGGCGGTCTGGGGCTGATGGCCGCCCTGGCGCTGGCGGCCACGGCCAGCGGTCTGGCCCTGGCGCTGGGCCTCATCCGCCTGATCGGACCCCGGCGCACCCGCACCGCCGCCCAGGTGGCCAGCGCCCTGATCGGGGCGGCGATCTTCCTGGCGGTGCAAGGTCCCATGCTCTTGGGCGGCTCGCGCCTCAACCCCTGGCGGGAGCTGTGGGCCGCCGCCGAGCGGGGCGAGGTCAGCCTGCCGCCCCTGGCCGCCCTGCCCCTCCGCGCCGCCCTGGGCGATCCCGCCGCCCTGGCGATCCTCGGCGGCGGAGCGGCGGTCCTTTACGCCGCGGTGACCTTCTGGCTGGGGGAGCGGTTCGTCGCCGCCGCCGCCGCGGCCAAGGGCGCGGACGTCACCCGGCGCATCGCCGCGCCGCGGCCGGCGCGGTTCTCCGCCGGCGCCTTCAGCGCCCTGGTGCGCAAGGAACTGCGCCTGCTGCTGCGCGACACGGCGCTGCTGTCCCAAGTGTTCCTGCGGGTGCTCTACCTCGTGCCGCTGGCCCTGGTGCTGGCCCGGGCCGCCGCGCGGGGGGAAGCCGTCGCCCTGCCCGGCGCCGCGGCCGGGGTGGTGTTCCTGGCCGGCCAGGTGGCCGGCAGCCTGTCGTGGATCACCCTCTCGGGCGAGGAGGCCCCCGACCTGCTGGCCTCGGCGCCGGCTAGGGCGACGATGATCATGCGCGGCAAGCTGGTCGCGGCGCTGATCCCCCTGGCGGCGATCCTCATCATCCCCCTGGCCGCGGTGGTGTGGCTGTCGCCCCGGGTGGGGCTGATCACCGCCGTCGGGGCCGCCGCCGCCGCCGTCACCAGCGGCCTGATCAATATCTGGCACCAGAAGCCGGGCCGCCGCGGCGAGTTCCGCGCCCGGCGCGGCTCCACCTGGTACGCCATGTGGGCCGAGGCCTCGGTGTGCGGCCTGATCGCCGCGGCCACCGCCTTCGCCGCCCTGGGCTCGGTCTGGGCCCTGGCCCCGGCTCTGGTCGCCGCCGGCCTGATGGGGCTGCTGCGCCGCAATGAGGCGCAGATCGCCGAGGCCCTGCGCGCCGCCTAGCGCGTTCCGAAAAGTGAGAAGCGGTTTTCGGATAAAATGCGCGTAAAATCAAATATCTAAATCTATTCGGTTTGCGCCGGCGGCGCGGCGATGATCACGCCGTCGGCCAGCCGCACCTGCGGCACGGCCTCGCGGGTGAAGGGCAGCCACCAGGCCGCCCCCATGGCCGGCTGGATCTCCAGCAAGTCGCCGGCCCCGAAGTTCTCCACCGCCTTCACCGTCCCCAGCGCCTCGCCGGCCGCGGTCTCCACCGCCATGCCGATCAGGTCGGCCAGGTAATATTCGTCCTCGTCCGGGGCCGGCAGCCGCGCGCGCGGCACATAGAGCTTTAGCCCGCGCAGGGCGTCAGCCTGTTCCACCGTGGCCACGTCCTTGACCCGCGCCACCACCCCGGCCTTGGCCGGCCGCGCCGACAGCACCGTCAGCCCCGGCGATCCGTCCTCGCGCAGCAGGTCGCGGTATTCGGCGATGGCGGTGGGATCGGCGGTATAGGTGGTGATCCGCACCTCGCCCCGCACCCCGAACGCCCCGCCCACCACCGCCACCTGGATCAGCCGCGGGCTCATGGGCGGCGATCCGTTGCGACCCCATGCTCCCCCCCTGGGCCATGGAATGCGCACATCTCGAAAACAGTTCTTCGATCAATATGTTGATGCGTCTCCGACCGGTTCCTTCTCCCTGCAGGGAGAAGGTGGCCCTGCGGAGCAGGGTCGGATGAGGGGCCACGCC